>DATASX010000066.1 GCA_036269075.1 Sporichthyaceae bacterium | reverse complement strand
TCCCGGCGAGCCGCCGCCTGGCGCTGCGCGACCCGCTTGGCCAGGGCCTGCATGTCCGGCTCGCGCTCCTTCAGCGTGGCCACCAGCGGGGTCGCGATGAAGATCGAGGAGTAGGCACCGATGGCCATACCGACGAACAGGACCAGCGAGAGGTCCTTGAGCACACCGGCGCCGAGCAGGCCGGCGCCGATGAACAGCATGCCCCCGACCGGCAGCAGCGCGATCAGCGAGGTGTTGATCGACCGGACCAGGGTCTGGTTGATGGCCAGGTTGGCCGCCCCGCTGTAGGTGTATCGGTTGCTGGTGTTCAGCGTCGCGGTGTTCTCCCGCAACTTGTCGTAGACGACGACGGTGTCGTAGAGCGAGTAACCGAGGATCGTCAGCAGACCGATGACCGTGGCCGGGCTGACCTCGAAGCCGACGATCGCGTAGATGCCGGTGGTTATCGCGACGTCGTGGATCAGTGCGACCAGCGCGCCGAGCGCCAGCTTCCACTCGAAGACGACGGCCAGGTAGACGCTCAGGAGCACCAGGAAGATGATCAGGCTCTCGAGGGCTTTGCTGGACACGTCCGAGCCCCAGCTAGCGCCGACGACTTGGTCGGTGATCTCGTCGACCGGGACCCCGGCCTTCTTCGACAGTGCGTTGCGGACGTCGTCGACCTGCCCTGGCTCGAGCTTGCCGGTCGTCACGCTGATGCCGTTGGTGCCGACGCGCTGGGCGACCGGGTCCTTGATGCCGACGCCACTGACCGCGTCGCGGGCGTCGGACACCGAGATCGCGGCGTCCTTGAACTGGAAGACCGCGCCGCCCTCGAACTCGACGCCCAGGTTCAGGTGCCGCACGCCGAGCCCCAGCATCGAGATCAGGACCAACGCGATACTGGCCAGGAAGAACCGCTTGCGGTTGCCGACGATGTCGACCGAGGTCTCCCCCGTCTGAAGCCGTGCACCGAGATCGGCGAGCTTCGACATCTCAGGCCTCCTTCGGGGTGGACGCACGCAGCGGGGCGCGCCGCTTGCCGAGGCTCTCCGGGCCGACGCCGGAGTACTTCCGACCCTTCGCGAAGTACGGCCGGCGCATGACCAGCGTGACCAGCGGCTTGGTGAACAGGGTGATCACGATGACGTCGATGATCGTGGCCATACCCAGGGTGAACGCGAATCCCTTCACGTCGGCGACTGAGAAGTAGTACAGGACGCCGGAGGCCAGCAGCGAGACGAAGTTCGCCGTCCGGATCGTGCGCCAGGCCCTCTTCCAGCCGTACTCGACCGCGGCCCGCGGGGTTCGGCCGTCGCGGATCTCGTCGCGCAATCGTTCGAAGAACACGACGAAGGAGTCGGCGGTGAGCCCGATCGAGACGATCAGACCGGCCACGCCGGCGATCGACAACCGGTACCCGATGCTGTCGCCGAGCAGCGATACCGACATGTACGACATGAGCGCGGCGACGCTGAGGCCGGCCAGCGCCGGAACGCCCAGGCCGCGGTAGAAGAACAGGCAGTAGATGATCACCAGGATCAGGCCGATGCCGCCCGCGATCAGGCCGCCGTGGAGTTGGTCGCTACCCAGGGTCGCCGAGACCGTTTGGACGTTCGACTGGGTGAAGGCCAACGGCAGCGCACCGTACTTCAACACGTTGGCCAGGTCGGAGGCCTCCTGCTGGGTGAAGCTGCCGGTGATCTGGGCCTGACCGGAGGCGATCTCCTCACTGACCGACGGCGCGGACTGCACAACGCCGTCCAGGGTGATGGCCAGCTGGTTCAACGGGCTGGGCTGCGAGGCCAGCTGCTTGGTGATCGCCGCGAATGCGCTGGTGCCGTGGCCGTTGAAGTTCAGGTCGATCTGCCAGGCACCGACGCTGGCGCCGCTCGGGAGGGTCGAGCTCGCGCTGCTGACGTCGGTGCCTTCGACGACGCTGGGCCCGAGGATGTACTTCTCCTGGTTGAGCCGGTCGCAGGCCACCACGTAGTCGGTGGGTGCCGCCGTGTCGCCGATCTGGCTGGCGTCGCTCTTGAGGCAGTTGCGGATCAGGAACTGGTTTCGGACCGTCTGCGGGACGGCGGCCATCGCCATCTCCTGGGGCGACTGGGCCGGCGCCGCGCTCGGGGCCGGGGAGGCAGCCGCCGAGGGCTTGGCCGACGCGCTCGGGGACGGGGCAGCCGAGGCGCTGGGCGCGGCGGACGCGGCGGCCTGGACCGACGGGGCCGGGGTGGGGCCGGGCGAGTCGGCGCCGCGGAGCGCCTTCGAGACGACGCGACCCAAGCCCGGCGGCGCACCGGCGCCCTGCCCGACCTGGGACTGCGGCGGGCCCTGCTGGATCACCGGGCGGAAGCGCAGCAACGCGGTCTGGCCGACCTTCTCGGCGACGCCGTTGTCAGCGTTGCCGGGAATCGCGACCACGATGTTGTTCGAGCCGAGGGTGGACACCTGCGCCTCGGACACACCGAAGCTGTTGACGCGCTGCCGGATGATCGCCACGGCCTGTTTCATCGCCGACGACGTGATGGTCGTGCTGCCGGTGACCGGCTTGGCGGTCAGCGTGACCGACGTCCCACCGTTCAGGTCGATGGCCAGCTTCGGCGTGGTGGAGTTCGAGCCGAACATGGTCACGATCCCGGCGATGATGACGACCAGCAGGATCATCAATGATCGGCCGGGCTTCGGCCCGCCACCGGGCCGCCGGAACTTCGACCCGCCCTTCTTTGCTGCCACTCCGCTTGCCTTCCTTCGTCGCGCCTGGTGCTGTCGGGTCCGCCGGTCAGAGAGAGTTCGGCGCCGGGGGGTCGTCGTCGTAGGGTTTTTCCGGGGCCTCCGGTGCGGCCGCCGTCTCATCCTTGGGCATCAGGATCTTGTGCAGGGCCCCGGTCAGGACCCGGACCGTCACCCCGGGCGCGATCTCCAGGAACATCTCGCCGTCGACCACGCGATCGACCCGCCCGAACATCCCGAACTTCGTGATCACCTCGACACCGGGCCGCAGGTGGTCCTTGATGTCAGCCTCGCGGCGCTTCTTGTTGCGCGCCGGGGCGAGCACCAACAGGTAGAACGCCGCCACGAGCAGCAGGAACAGGACGAAGTTGGCGGACACCCGGGGAGTCTATTGGCCGGGCGTGGCAAACCCACCAGGCGCGACGATCACGACTCGAACAGTCCGCCCTGCGGCATCGCCGCCCCACCCGGCGGGGTGAGCCCCAGGTGGACCCAGGCGGCAGGGGTGGCCACCCTGCCCCGGGGGGTCCGGGCCAACAGCCCGACCCGGACCAGGAACGGCTCGGCGACCTCCTCGACGGTCTCCGTCTCCTCCCCGACGGCCACCGCGAGTGTGGACAACCCAACCGGGCCTCCGCCGAAGCGGCGCACCAAGGCGTCGAGCACCGCCCGGTCGAGCCGGTCGAGGCCGATGCTGTCCACGTCGTAGAGGGCCAGCCCGGCGGCGGCCACCTCGAGGGTGACCCGGCCGTCGGCCCGAACCTGCGCGAAGTCGCGCACCCGGCGCAGCAGTCGGTTCGCGATCCGGGGTGTCCCCCGCGAGCGCCCGGCGATCTCGGCGGCACCGGCCGGGACCAGGTCGACCTCGAGCAGGTCGGCCGAGCGTCGCAGGACCCGGCCGAGTTCCTCGGCCGAGTAGAAGTCCATGTGGGCGGTGAACCCGAACCGGTCGCGCAGCGGACCCGGCAGCAGCCCCGCCCGGGTGGTGGCCCCGACCAGCGTGAACGGCGGGATCTCCAACGGGATCGCGGTCGCGCCCGCACCCTTCCCCACGACGACGTCGACCCGGAAGTCCTCCATCGCCATGTAGAGCATCTCCTCGGCGGGCCGGGCCATCCGGTGGATCTCGTCGAGGAAGAGCACCTCGCCCTCGCTGAGCGAGGACAGCAGCGCGGCCAGGTCGCCGGCGTGCTGGATGGCCGGGCCGCTGGTGACGCGCAGCGGCATCGCCAGCTCCGCGGCGATGATCATGGCCAGCGTGGTCTTGCCCAGGCCCGGCGGCCCGGACAGCAGGACGTGGTCGGGCGGCCGGCCCCGCAGCCGGGCAGCCTCGAGCACCAGCGACAACTGCTCGCGGACCCGCTCCTGCCCGACGAACTCCCCGAGCCGCTTGGGCCGAAGCGCCGCCTCGATCGCGACGTCGTCGACGTGCGCGACCGCGTCGACCAAGTTGTCGACCAGGCTGTCGGCCGCCTCGGCAGGACCGGTGGCGGCCGGGATCGAACCGAGCCGTTCGCTCACGGGGTCCGGTCCAGCACCCGCAACGCCGCGCGAAGCGCCACCGAGACCGTGGCCTCGACCGTGCGTTGCGTCTCGTCCTCGGCCAGGTCGGAGGCGACCACTTCCACCGCGGACTCCGCCTCGCGGGCGGACCAACCCAGATTCAGCAGGGCCCCGGCGACCTGGTCCTGCCAGGCGGCCTGGCCGGCCCGGGCCGCCGGGACGGCGGCCGAGGCTTCGCGCGGCGGACCGAGCCGGTCCTTGAGCTCCAGGACGATCCGCTGCGCGCCCTTGCGACCGATCCCCGGCACCTTGATCAAGGCGTTGAGGTTCTCGTCGGCAACCGCCCGACGCAGTGCCTCCGGGTTGTGCACCGCAAGCATCGCCTGAGCGATCCGTGGACCGATCCCGCTGGTTGTGAGCAGCAGTTCGAACACCGCGCGCTCGTCGTCGTCGGCGAACCCGTAGAGCGTCAGGGAGTCCTCCCGGACGATCAACGCACTGGACAACTGGGCCCGCTCCCCCAGCCGCAGGCCCGCCAGCGTGTTCGGCGTGCAGTAGAGGCTCAGCCCCACGCCGCCCACCTCGATCACCGCGGCATCCGGACCCAGCGCGGCCACCCGACCCGACACGAACGAGATCATCCGCGAACCCCTTTCGGAAGCCTAGCGACGGGAACCCCGACCGCCGCGGCGGCGATGCGCTGCGCAGCGGCCCCACGCCACAGATGACAGATGGCCAGCGCGAGCGCGTCGGCGGCGTCGGCCGGACGAGGCGCCTCCGCCAACCGCAGCAGGCGCGTGACCATCGCGGCGACCTGGTCCTTGTCGGCCCGGCCGCTGCCGGTCACCGCCGCCTTGACCTCGCTCGGGGTGTGCAGGGCGACCGGGATCCCGCGCCGGACCGCACAGGTGATGGCGATCGCACTGGCCTGCGCCGTGCCCATGACCGTGCGCACGTTGTGCTGGCTGAACACCCGCTCCACCGCCACCGCGTTGGGCCGGTGCGCATCGAGCATCTGCTCGACGCCTCGCTCGACGGCCAGCAACCGCTCGCCGAGGGGCAGGTTCGGCTCGGTCCGGACGACGATCACATCGACCAGTCGGACCGGCCGGCCCGGTTCGCCCTCGACCACGCCGATGCCGCACCTGGTCAGGCCCGGGTCGACACCCAACACCCGCAACCCGCACCTCCTCCGAACATGTGTTCGGAGGAGAAGTTAGTCCAGGGCGCCGACAATTCCGTCGCGACGCGCAGGCCCCACCACCACTGGGCCCAGTTGCAACGCGAGTGGCGGTCCCGGGGCTGGAACCGCCTCAGTGGTCCCGACCCTGCCCACCAGTGGCTGGGGCGCCTCAGTGCTTCTGCAGGTGGCAGCTCGGCGCCTGGGTGAACGCGGCACGGACCGCCGGGTCGCTGTCGTAGCGCGCCAACAAGCGCATCTGGTCGACCACGTCGCGGTCGGTGTCCCCGGCGATCTGCTGGGCGACCGTGCGGACCGACTTCTTCGAGTTCGGGTCCAACGCCTGGGCCGCGGACCGGTGCTTGTCGCCGGCCTTCCGGGCGGCGCCGAGGGTGGAGACCACCCCGGAGGCCACGTTCTTGCCGTGGGACAGCTTGGGCACCCCGGCGCGCCGGCTGGCGAGCACGACCGAGTCGAACGCGGAGTCCATCGCGTCGTAGAAACCCAGCAACGCGGTACGGACCTGCGCCGGCGAACCGGACATCGCTGCCGTGCGCTTGGCCTTGGCCTCGTGGAAGGCCACGCCGAACTGCGCGAGCCCGGCGCAGACGTCGTTCGCGTAGGCCCCGACCGTGACCTTGCGGCTGGGGTCCGCGGGCCGCTCCGCGGCTGACTTCTTCGCGGGCTTGCCTGCCGCGGCCGGCTTCGCAGCGGCAGCCGCGACCGCGTGGATCGGCGCCGGGGTCGCCAACGGCCTGTCCGCGACACCGAGCAACTGGTCCTGACTCGAGCCGCACCCGGCCAGGCTCAGCACCACGAGCACACTCGCACCGACGATCGTCGACCTGCGCACCGCACCTCCCTGGACTGTTTGCTCCCGAAAAGCGTGTGCGTGCGCACGGGCACGCCACAACAGCGCTGACCCGAAGGAGTGGGCCCGAAGGAGTGGGCCCGAAGGAGTACTACGCGTCGATGAGCGCCATGATCTCGTCGGAGACGTCGAAGTTGCTCCAGACGTTCTGGACGTCGTCGCAGTCCTCGAGGGCGTCGATGAGCTTGAACACCTTGCGCGCCGTGTCCTCGTCGACCTCGACGTTCACGGTCGGCACGAACGAGGCGTCGGCGGAGTCGTAGTCGATCCCGGCCTCCTGCAGCGCGGCGCGCACCCCGACCATGTCGCCCGGCTCACTGATCACCTCGAAGCTGTCGCCGAGGTCGTTGACCTCTTCGGCACCGGCCTCGAGCACCGCCGTGAGCACGTCGTCCTCGGTGAGCTTGCCCTTCGGCACGATCACGACGCCCTTGCGGTTGAACATGTACGACACCGAACCGGGGTCGGCCATCGAACCGCTGTTGCGGGTGACCGCGACTCGCACCTCGGAGGCCGCGCGGTTGCGGTTGTCGGTGAGGCACTCGATCAGCACCGCCACGCCGTTGGGCCCGTAGCCCTCGTACATGATCGTCTGCCAGTCGGCGCCGCCGGTCTCCGCGCCGGACCCGCGCTTGACCGCACGGTCGATGTTCTCGTTCGGGACCGAGGACTTCTTGGCCTTCTGGACGGCGTCGTAGAGCGTCGGGTTGCCCGCCAGGTCGCCGCCGCCGGTCCGGGCCGCGACCTCGATGTTCTTGATCAACTTCGCGAACATCTTTCCGCGCCGGGAGTCGATCACGGCCTTCTTGTGCTTGGTCGTAGCCCATTTCGAATGGCCGGACATACCTGGCACTCCCTGTCAGCACAGTGTTCGTCAGTTTTGGCGCACCAGTTCGACGAAGTACCGGTGCACGCGGTCGTCCCCGGTCAGTTCGGGGTGGAATGACGTCGCCATGAGGTTGCCCTGGCGAACGGCGACGATCCTACCCAGCGCCCGCGCCAGGACGCGGACGTCGGCGCCGACGCTCTCCACCCACGGCGCGCGGATGAACACCGCCCGGAACGGTTCGCCGGGTGCCGCGTCGGTGAGCTCGAGGTCGGCCTCGAACGAGTCGACCTGCCGGCCGAAGGCGTTGCGCCGCACCACGATGTCCAGCCCGCCGAAGGTCTCCTGACCGACGACGCCGTCCTCGATCCGGTCGGCCAGCAGGATCATCCCGGCGCACGAGCCGTAGACCGGCAGGCCGTCCTTGATCGCGGCCCGCACCGGGTCGAGGACCTCGAAGATGCGGGCCAGCTTGGCGATCGTGGTCGACTCACCGCCGGGCAGCACCAGCCCGTCGAGGTCGACCAACTCCTCGGGCCGGCGCACCGGCACCGGGGTCGCCCCCGCGGTGTGCAGCATCCGCAGGTGCTCGGCGACGTCGCCCTGCAGGGCGAGCACGCCGACCCGGGGCGCCGACCGCCGGCGAGGGCCGCAGCCGGTTCCGCTGCCTACCAACCGCGCTCGGCCAGGCGGTGCGGCACCGGGATGTCGGCAACGTTGATCCCGACCATCGCCTCGCCCAGGCCGCGGGAGACCTTCGCGATCACGTCCGGGTCGTCGTGGAAGGTGGTGGCCTTCACGATCGCCTCGGCGCGCTGGGCCGGGTTGCCGGACTTGAAGATGCCTGAGCCGACGAACACGCCGTCGGCGCCGAGCTGCATCATCATCGCCGCGTCGGCCGGGGTGGCGATGCCGCCCGCGGTGAACAGCACGACCGGCAGCTTGCCCGTGGCGGCGACCTCGGCCACCAGCTCGTACGGGGCCTGCAGTTCCTTCGCGGCGAGGTACAGCTCGTCGGGCCGCAGCGTGGTCAGCCGCCGCATCTGCTCGCCGATCGTGCGCATGTGGGTGACCGCGTTCGACACGTCGCCGGTGCCGGCCTCGCCCTTGGAGCGGATCATCGCCGCGCCCTCGGAGATGCGCCGCAACGCCTCACCGAGGTTGGTCGCGCCGCACACGAACGGGACCGTGAACTGCCACTTGTCGATGTGGTGGGCGTAGTCGGCCGGGGTGAGCACCTCGGACTCGTCGACGTAGTCGACGCCGAGGCTCTGCAGCACCTGCGCCTCGACGAAGTGCCCGATCCGGGCCTTGGCCATCACCGGGATCGAGACAGCGGCCACGATCTGATCGATCATGTCCGGGTCGGACATCCGGGAGACGCCGCCCTGGGCGCGGATGTCGGCCGGCACCCGCTCCAGCGCCATCACGGCTACGGCCCCGGCATCCTCGGCGATCTTGGCCTGCTCGGCGGTGACCACGTCCATGATCACGCCGCCCTTCAGCATCTCGGCCATCCCGCGCTTGACGCGCGCGGTGCCGCGAGTGGAGGTCAGGTCGTGCTCGGTGCTGGACAAGGCGAACCTTCCGTGCCTGGAGACGGCTTTCTACAGGTCCATTCTAGGTCGCCGCGCCTGCATCGGCTTGCCGCGCGTCGGCAGCCCGAAATACCGCTACCTGATACTCAGAGTGCCCGGGCCAGGCACGCCGGGGGTTCGTCGTCGCACTCGAAGCTGATCGGCTCCGGCGCGTTCCCGGCCAGCCGCAGATAGCGGACGTGGCGTTTGCGCCGCACGGCACGGCTGGCCCGGACGGCGTCGTTGTGGAACCGGCGGGCCATCACCACCCGGGCCGCGGCGGCGTCCAACTCGGCCAGCACGGCCTCCCCGGCGCAGTCCGAACGCAGTTCCTCGACCTGGCCGGGTTGGTCCAGGGCGGCCCGCAGCGCGGCCGACAGGTCGGACTCGGCGGGCTCCCGCTTGTCACCGTCGGCCTCCCGCGCCACGTGGGCGGCCCCCGCGATCAGCAGCGCCGCGGCGGGATCCAGCAATCGGCTGGTCGCCAACTCCAGCGCGACCGCCGAGCGGCGCACCAACTGGGCGTCAAGCGCGAACCGGGCCGTCTCCACCCGGTGATGCAGGCGGTCCAGGCGGGATGCGGTCCAGCTCAGGTAGAACGCGATCAGCAGTGCGGGCACCAGCAGTGCGACCAGGGTGCTCATCAGCGGTTCGGCAGGCCGGCCAGGCGCCCAGGCCACCCGGTGCGCGGCTCACCGAACGCCGAACCGGCCACCACCGTCTCGTAGACGGCCTCCACGTCGGCGACCACCCGGGCCCAGTCGAAGCGCCGCACGCAGCGGGCCCCGGCAGCGGCCATCGACCGACGCGCCGCCGGATCGGCGAGCAGGTCGACGATCGCGTCGGCCAGGGCGGCGGAGTCGCCGGGCGGCACGAGCCGGGCGACAGCCCCGTCGTCGAGCACGCGCCGGAAACCCTCCAGGTCCGACGCGACGACCGGGGTGCCGGCGGCCAACGCCTCGGTGAGCACGATGCCGAAGCTCTCTCCCCCGGTGTTCGAGGCGACGTAGAGATCGACCGAGCGCAGCAGTCGCGCCTTGTCCTCGTCGCTGACCAGGCCCAGCATCGTGACCCGCGCCGCGACACGCGGGGGCATCGCGGCCAGCGCCGCGGCACAGTCGCCCGGCCCGGCGACCAGCAGGCGCAACCCCGGCCGGTCGTCCACGATCCGCTCCAACGCGGCCACCAGGACCCCGAAACCCTTACGGGGCTCGTCGAACCGGCCCAGGAACCCGATCGCGCCGTAGGGGCCCGGCCAACCCGGGAACCGCGGCGCCCCGGCGAAGCGGGCGACCGTCACGCCGTTCGGGATCAGGATCGCGTCACCGCCGAGGTGCTCGACCAGCGTGCGGCGGGCCGGTTCGGAGACCGCGATCCGCGCGGTGAGCTTCTCCAGGGCCGGCTGCAACGCGGCGTGGGCGGCGGCCATCGTCCGGGACCGCCCGAGTGAGACGTGGAACGTGCCCACGACCGGTCCGCTCGCGCTCCAGCAGGCCAGCAACGACAGGCTCGGCACGGTCGGTTCGTGCACGTGGAGCACGTCGAAGGACCCGTCGCCCAACCACCGTCGCACCCGCGACAGGGTCACCGGGCCGAACGCCAGTCGGGCCACCGAACCGTTGTACGGGACGGGAATTGCCCGCCCGGCAGGCACGACCCAAGCCGGCAGATCGGCCGCGGTCGCCTCGGCCGGGGCGAGCACGGACACCTCGTGTCCGCAGTCGAGCAACGCCAGCGCGAGATCCCGGATGTGCGACTGGACGCCGCCGGGAACCTCCCAGGAGTAGGGGCACACCAGACCGACGCGCACGCCGCTCAGGCCCCGGGCGGTTGCGCGCCGACGCGCGCCGCGGCGACCGGGTGCCGCAGTCGGACGTCGGCCGCCCAGATCCGCTGGAGCATGTGCCAGTCGGCCGGGTGCGCGGCGATCGACTCGGCGAACACGTCGGCCAACCGTTGGGTCATCGTGGCCACCCGCTCGGTGCGGCTCCCCCAGGTGGGCTGCTCGATCGGCGGGTGCATCTTCAGGCGCATGCGGGCACCGTCGAACCACAGCGTCACCGGCACCAGTGCAGCCCCGGTGCCCACCGACAGCGCCGCGGCCCCGGCGGGCATCCGGGCGGTGTCGCCGAAGAACTCCACCGCGATCCCCGACTCGGTCAGGTCGCGGTCGGCGACCAGGCAGACAACCTTCCCGTCGCGCAGCCGGGCTGAGAGCGCCGAGAACACCGAGGCGCCGTTGCGGCCGTCGAGCGGGAGGACCTCCATGCCCAGCGCGGTCCGGTAGTCGGCGAAGGCCTGGTAGAGCGCGGCCGGGCGCAGCCGTTCCGCGACCGTGGTGAACGGGCGGCCGCGGGCGGCCAGCCAGGCCCCGGCCAGGTCCCAGTTCGCGCAGTGCGGCAGGGCCAGCACCACGCCGATCCCGACGTCAGCTGCCGCCGCCAGGTGCTCCTCGCCGGTGGCCACGACGGTGTCCAGCACCTGCTGGGTGCTCAGTGCCGGCAGCCGGAAGCTCTCGCACCAGTAGCGCAGGTACGAGCGCATCGCCTCGCGGCTGAGCTCGCGCACCTGCGCCGAGTCCGGCGTGCTGCCCAGGACCCGGGCCAGGTTGCGCTCCAGTTGGATCACGCCCCGGCCGCGTCGGTGCCACAGCGCGTCGGCGATCCGCCGGAACACCCGCTCGGCAACCGGGCGCGGCAGCCGGCGGACGACCTTCCACCCGGCCAGGCAGGCCGGGGCGGTCAGCCGCTCGACCGGACCCTCGACCGGCTGCCGCTGCGTCCCTCGCACTTTCCAGTTCATCCGCCGACGGACCCCTGAGCGGCCCGGGCGTCGAGGGCGAGCGCCTGCTTGCGCACGAACAGGATCCGCTGGATGTAGGTGACCGTGCTGGCCAGCCCGACGACGATCAGCGCGACGGTGAGCACGTAGGGCAACCCGAGGCCGTTGATGCCGGTCGCGACCAGCACCGTGACCAGTCGGTCGGCCCGTTCGGCGAGGCCGACCGTGCCCTCCATGTCCAGGCTCTCGGCCCGGGCCCGGGTGTAGGACACCAGCGATCCGGCCGCCAGGTTGTAGATCGCGAGCGCGCACAACGGTTGGTTGTGGCCACCACCGGCCCACCACAGCGCCAGGCCGGCGAAGATCGCCGCGTCGCCGAAGCGGTCCATCGTCGAGTCGAGGTAGGCGCCCCAGACCGAGGACCGCTGGGTGATCCGGGCCATGTTGCCGTCGATCATGTCGGCGAACACGAACACGGTGATCCATAACGTGCCGACGAAGAAGTGGCCGGTCGGGTACAGCCACAGGGCACCGGCCATGACGCCCACGGTGCCGATCATCGTGATCACGTCAGGGCTCACCCCGGCGCGCACGAGCGCCGCGGCGATGGGGCGCAGCACGCGGCTGAAGAACGCGCGTGCGTATTTGTTGAGCACCGCGCCCTCCCAAGTCCGTGGTCGGTGCTATCGGCACTGAATCGTACGCAGGTCGCCGCCCGAATGATCCGGCCCGCCACGCCGGGTCGGTCCGGGTGAACGAAGGGTTGCCCGTGGGTTGCCGGTCAACCCTTGCCGGCACCCCCTGCGCGGGTGTTTGGTCGCGGGAGCGGCTCGGCCCGCAGCGGTCGCGTCGCTCCAACCCCACAAGGAGGTGGCGTATGGCCGACAAGACCCACTCCGGAGTCGCCGGCAGAGCACCGGAGGCCGACCAACCCAACAAGATCCGAAACGTGGTCCTGGTCGGCCATACGGGCTCCGGGAAGACGACTCTGATCGAGGCGTTGCTGCTGGCCACCGGTGGCGTGTCCCGCGCGGGCCGCATCGAGGACGGCACGACGGTCAGCGACTTCGACGAGGCCGAGCTACGCCAACAACGTTCCGTGAACCTGAGCCTGGCGCCGATCGTGGTCGGCGACGTGAAGGTCAACCTCCTCGACGCGCCCGGCTACGCCGACTACGTGGGCGACCTGCGCGCCGGCCTGCGCGCCGCCGATGCGGCGCTGTTCGTGGTCTCCGCCGCCGACGGCGTGGACGGCACCACCCGGATGCTCTGGGACGAGTGCGCCGCCGTGGGCATGCCGCGTGCCGTGGTCATCACCAAGCTGGACCACCAGCAGCGCGCCAACTACTCCCAGGTGATCGCGACCTGCCAGGAAGCCTTCGGCGGCGGCGTGCTGCCGGCCTACGTCCCGGTGATGGACGGCGACGGCGTGCAGACCGGCCTGATCGGCCTGCTCTCGCAGCAGCTCTACGACTACACCGGCGGCGCCCGGAAGGCCTCGGCCGCCGCCGACGACGTCCGCGCGGAGCTCGAGGACGACCGCAACACCTTCATCGAGGGGATCATCGCCGAGAGCGAGGACGAGTCCCTGATGGACCGTTACCTCGGCGGCGAGGACATCGACCTCAAGGTGTTCATCGACGACCTGGAGACCGCCGTCGCCCGTGGCTCGTTCTACCCGGTGCTGCCGGTCAACCCGGTCACCGCGGTGGGCATGACCGAGCTGATGGAGATCATCACCGAGGGGTTCCCCTCGCCGCTGGAGCACCGGATCCCGGAGGTCACCAACCTGTCCGGCGACGCCGGGCCCGCGTTGAGCTGCGACCCGGACGGGCCGCTGGTGGCCGAGGTGGTCAAGACGACCTCCGACCCCTACGTCGGCAAGATCTCCCTGGTCCGGATCTTCTCCGGCACGTTGACCGCGGACGCGACCGTGCACGTCTCCGGACACTTCCTGGCCGACCGCGGGCACGCCGACCACGACGCCGACGAGAAGGTCGGCGCGCTGACGTGCCCACTGGGCAAGAACCACCGGCCGCTGGAGAAGGCGATCGCCGGCGACGTCGTCGCGGTCGCCAAGCTGACCAAGGCCGAGACCGGCGACACGCTCTCGGACAAGGACAACCCGCTGCTGATGCAGCCGTGGACGATGCCCGAGCCGCTGCTGCCGGTGGCCGTGGTGGCCCACTCCAAGGCCGACGAGGACAAGCTCTCGGTGGGCCTGAACCGGCTCATCGCGGAGGACCCGACACTGCGCCTGGACCACAACCCCGACACCCATCAGCTGGTGCTCTGGTGCATGGGTGAGGCGCATCTGGATGTGCTGCTCGACCGGCTGACCAACCGTTACGGCGTAGCCGTGGACTCGGTGCCGGTGAAGGTCGCGCTGCGGGAGACATTCTCCGGCAAGGCCGGCGGACACGGCCGGCACGTCAAGCAGTCCGGTGGCCACGGGCAGTATGCGGTCTGCGACATCGAGGTCGAGCCGCTGCCCTCGGGTGCCGGGTTCGAGTTCGTCGACAAGGTCGTCGGTGGCTCCGTGCCGCGGCAGTTCATCCCGTCGGTGGAGAAGGGCGTGCGGGCCCAGATGGAGCGCGGTGTCGTCGCCGGCTACGCGGTCCAGGACATCCGGGTGACCCTGTACGACGGCAAGGCGCACAGCGTCGACTCCTCGGACATGGCGTTCCAGACCGCCGGCGCGCTGGCGTTGAAGGACGCCGCCGAGAAGGGCGCCGTCGCGCTGCTGGAGCCGGTCGACGAGATCGCGGTGCTGGTCGCCGACGACTACGTCGGGGCGATCATGGGCGACCTGTCGACCCGGCGCGGCCGGGTGCTCGGCAGCGAACCGGTCGGCGTCGGTGGCCGGACGTTGATCAAGGCCGAGGTTCCGGCGCTGGAGATCGTCCGCTACGCGATCGACCTACGCTCGCTGTCGCACGGCACCGGGACCTTCAGCCGGCACTACGTCCGCCACGAACCGATGCCGTCGCACATCGCGGCGAAGTTGCAGGAGGACGCCAAGGAGTAGCGCTACTACGACAAGCTCAGCAGCAGTTGCAGTTCGGCCGGGACGGCGGCGGCCAACGCCGCCGGTTCCGGTACCGAGAGCGGGTCAGCCGTGATGCCGACGTAGCCGCGGCCCTTGTAGGTCGACAACGCGATCGCCAACGGCTGGCCCGCAGCCAACGGTGCGACCGGATAGACCGCCGACAGGTCCTTCCCGCCGAGCTTCAGCGGGCGCGGGAGCGGGACCGTCGTCACCAGCACGTCGAACAGGCGGGCGGCGTTGGTCGCCAGCCACGGTCCGCCGAGGCGGACCATCGCCGGTGGCAGCAGATTGGTCAGCAGTTGCACCGCGCCGGGACCGCCCTCGGGGCCGATCGCCCGGTTGTGCGTCATCGACTCGCAGACCGCCCGCACCCGGCGGACCGGGTCGGGTTCGTCGACGGGGAGTTCCAGCAGGAACGCCGAGAAGTTGTTGCCGGCGCCGCCGGTGACCGGGCGCTGCGAGGAGGTCACCGGGACCATCGCCCGGATCTTGCGTTCGACGTCGAAGTTGAGGTCGAGCAGCCACGTCCGGATCGCGCCGGCCATCAGCGCGACCAACACATCGTTGGCGGTGCCCCCGGCTCCGCCGTGGAGGCGGCGCGCCTGCCGCAGGTCGGCCA
Organism: Sporichthyaceae bacterium; assembly: GCA_036269075.1. NCBI lineage: Bacteria > Bacillati > Actinomycetota > Actinomycetes > Sporichthyales > Sporichthyaceae > Sporichthyaceae bacterium. The sequence continues at coordinate 10,378 of DATASX010000066.1, read as the reverse complement.
TGTCGACCGAGGCGCCGACGAACTGCCGCATCGGCCCGACAGTGGTGTCGAACGGCAGCCCGTGCCCCGGGTTCCGCATCGTCGAGACCACGCCGGCCGCTGTGCTGGCGCCGCGCAATGCCGTCCGGGCCAGGTACCTCGGGTCGGTCACCTCCGCCAGCGGACCGACCAGCCGACGGGCGAACGCCCGGGCCACCGAGGCCGGTCCGGACCAGTCCGGGTCCGGACCGGGCAGGCGGTCGGTACCGCCGTCGCAGAGCGCGAAGGCCAGCGCCACAGCCCCTAAGCCGTCGAGGAAGGCGTGATGAACCTTCATCAGCACCGCGAGGCCGCCGTCGGACAGCTCGGACAGGACGTGCAGCTCCCACAGCGGGCGCGTCCGGTCCAGCCGCTCGGACAACGTCCGGGCGATCCAGCCGTTCAGGTCGGCGGACCCGCCGCCGCCGAAGGCCTTGTGCACGTGCACGTGCCGGTCGACGTCGAAGCCGGTGTCGGCCACCCAACGGGCCCCGCCCACCGGAAGCCAGTCCGCGCCGAGGCGGCGCCGCAGCCGCGGAATGCCGGCCGCCCGCTCGCGCAAGAGGTCGGCGATGTCGGACCCGTCGGGTACCTGGGAACCGTCGATCACCATGACCGCGCCCATGTTCATCGGGGTCGTCGCGGTCTCTATGGACAGGAACGAGATGTCCAACGGGCTCAGCGCCCAGTCCTCCACGAGGATTCCCGCCCCCTACCGTGCCCTCGACCGATGCCAGCGTATTGAGTCAGAACGGTGGGCTCTCGTCGGGTGTCGGGATCGCAGGGCGCGGCGGGAGAACTCGTTCGGTGGGCGGGTCGATGCCGTCGGGGTCGGGTGGCCGGGTTCGGTAGGTGCGGCCTGATGGTGTGGTCAGGGTCAGGGTGCCGTCGGGGTCCTGGGTGGCTTTCCAGCCGGGTAGGTGCTTGATGCGGTGGTGTTTGGGGCAGCGCAGTGCGAGGTTCTTGGTGAGGGTGGGGCCGCCGTGGGCGTGGGCGTGGGTGTGGTCGTGCTCGGTGCGGGTGGTGCGGCAGCCGGGGTGGACACAGTGCTGGTCGCGGGCCTTGATGTATCGGGCTTGGGCTGCGGTGGGCAGGCGGCGGGTGGGGTCGGCGTTCAGGTCGGGGTCGGAACTGACCAACTGAACCTGGTAGCTGATCCGCGGTGCCATCTCGGCGGGGAAACAGATCAGGTCGACCAGCGCGTCGGCGCGCACGGCGTCGATGCTGCGCTCATCCCCTGGGGTGATGGCCTGGTGCGCGGTGGCGTCGATGACCGCGAAGGCGGCCTCGGCGACAGGGGTGGGCAGGATGGCCTCCAGGGCGGACATCCCGTCGCCGATCTCCCACATCTTCACCGAACGCTTCACCAACGCCGCGGCGCGGCGTTTGGCGACCGCGTTCGCATCGGCCCGGGCCACCGCGCGGCGGGTGGCCCGGCGCAGGTTGCTCGGGGTCAGGCCCTCGGCCTTGCCCAGCAGCCAGGCTTCCAGGTCAGCGAGCTTCGCCAGGTCGAGTTCGGTGGTCTCCTCCAGGATCACCCGGGCCTTGGCCATCGTGATCCGCCCGGCGCACAAGGCTGCCACCGCGCCCGGCAACCGCCGGGTCAGTTCCACCGCGACATGGACCCGGTGATCACTCGTGCAGTCGGCCAGGCCCAGCTCCAGGGCGACCTCGGCATAGGCCGAGCGCTCGGCGAGCTCCAACTCCTGAGACTGCTCCCAGGTCTGCGGGTCCACCCACGCGGGGCATTCCGCGCGGTGCCGGGCAAGGGAGTCGGCGACCCATTCGGCCATGGACAGCACCTGCTCGCCCTGGACCATCGCGATCTGCCGCTCCAACACCCCGATGCGGGCCAGCACGTCCGAGCCGTCGGTGACCGCGCCGGTCCCGGTGACCTGCCCGGCGGTGGCCGCGAGCCAGTCCAGAGCCTCATCGACCGACATGAGCCGGATCGAACTGGTGTTCGACATAAGACTATTCTCACCCAGTCTTCCCATCTCTGCAAGGGAAATCAGAGATTCCCCGGACCTGTTTTCCGGTTGCCGGGGCGGGTGTCCGTGACCGACGTCCGACGGACCTCAAGATTGGTTACGGCCCGAACCCTCTCCCTCCTATAGGCGCTTGAACCGCGACCACCGCCTAAGAGCCGCCGACCACACCACGAAATCCATACCGACCGGAGCCCGTCGGCCGAACGGCCCGGTTCGGCCGACTTTCGGACCATTCAGCGGCCGATCCGGCACCGGGGCGGAGCAGGCAACGTCTGCTACTCCAGGGCCACGTCCGCGAGAGTTGGGGAAGCACCGGTGCGTCGAATCCTGATCGGGTTGCCGATCGCTTGCCTGCTGCTCGGTCTGACCCCGACGCAGGCAGGGGCCGCGACCGTCCGCTACGCCGCGGATGGCGAACGCTGCACCATCGTCGGCACCTCGCACGCGGACGTCCTCGTCGGGACGAGCCACCACGACGTGATCTGCGGACTCGGCGGCAACGACGTGATCCACGGCGGTGGCGGCGACGACACCATCGACGGCGGCTCCGGGAACGACACCCTCTACGGCGGCAGCGGCAACGACCTGCTCATCGGCGGCGCGGGCAACGACAAGCTGTACGGCAATGCCGGGAACGACCGCCTCTACGGCGGCTCCGGCAAGAACACGCTGTCCGGCGGCGGCGGCAAGAACACGCTGTCGAAGACCGGGAACGGGCCGAAGCCCGTCTCCACCTGCGGATCCTCGCCTGCCGTCATGACGGCCGCGGCCGCCGCCGTCTGCACACCGACCGTTCCGGTCTCGGACAACACTGCGCCGGTCATCGTCAGCGACACGGCGACGCCGTCGACCGTCGACGTGAGCGACGCCGACCAGACCGTGGCGGTCTCGGTGCACGTGACCGACAACATCGGTGTCACCCAGGTGAGCGGTCTCGGCACCGGCCTCAGCCCCGTGTACGACGGCCTGTACGCCACCGTGGCCTACGGGACGCTTACCTCGGGCACCGCGCAGGACGGGGTCTGGACGCTCGAGCTGATCGCGAACAAGGGGACTCCGGCCGGGACCAGTGGCCTGACCGTGAACGTCATGGACGGCTCCGGGAACACCACGAGCCGGTACGACATGTACGGCATCACCTTCGCGGACACCGACCCGGACACCGCCCCGCCGGTCGTGTCCGACCTGAGCTTCTCGTCCAGCCAGGTGGACGTACGCAGTGCGGCCGTGACCGTCAACGTGACCGCGCACATCACCGACGACGACACCGGCGTGGACGCTTCGGCGCTCCCCTGGGCCTACCTGACCCCGCCGACCCCGACCGACCCGTCAGCGAAGCCCGCCCCGCTGTGGGCCTACTGGACGCGGGTCAGCGGTTCCGACCGCGACGCAATCTATTCGCTCACGTTCGGCCTCCCGCAGGGGACGATCGGCGGCACCTGGACGCTGAGCACCTCGAACTTTTTCCACGACCACGCCGGGAACACGGTCTGGATCCCGAACGCAACGCTCGACGTGATCGGCTCTGCGTCGACGGCGCCGCCGACCGTCGTGGGAGTGACGGTGAACCACGCCAAGATCGACGTCTGCCCGACCGGCGCCACGGAGCAGATCGACCTGCACGTCCAGGGCGCCGACGCCGCGGCGCAGGTCGAGGTCCACGTCCCAGGTCCGTACGACACCTACGTCACCAACGCGACCCTGGTCTCCGGCACCCCGGCCGACGGGATCTGGCGCGCGACCCTGCCGTTCATGCCGACCACTCCGCCGGGCGTGTACAGCATCGGTGCGGTGCAGTTCACCGACCGGGGCGAGATGACCACCCAGACACTGGGCGGAACGTCGTTCACCATCGTCCCGGCGGGTGCGCCGACCTCCTGACGCGGCGTCAGTCGCCGGGCCAGGCCGCGCGGACGGCCTCCCACGTCTGCTCGAGCAGTTCCGGCAGAACCCGCGTGTGGCCGACGATCGGCATGAAGTTGGTGTCCCCGCCCCAGCGCGGAACAGCGTGCTGGTGCAGGTGCGCCGCGATCCCCGCCCCCGCAACGGAGCCGAGGTTCATCCCGACGTTGAAGCCCTGTGCGCCGGAAGCAGCGCGCACGGCCCGCAGTGTCTGCTGCGTCAGCTCGGCGAACTCGGCCGTCTCGGCGGCGTCGAGGTCGGCGTAGTCGGAGACGTGCCGATACGGCACGACCATCGAGTGGCCACCGTTGTAGGGATAGAGATTCAGCACGACGTAGCACCAGTTGCCCCGGCGCAGCACCAAGCCCTCATCGTCCGGCAGCCTCGGGATCCGGCAGAACGGACAGCCGTCCTCGTCGGTCCCTACCGGCTTGTTCTCGCCCTTGATGTAGGCCATGCGATGCGGCGTCCACAGGCGCTGGAAGGCGTCCGGCAGTCCGACTCCCTCTCGCGCCTCCGGCGCCTGGCCGACACCGTCGCGGGCGTCGGACTGGGCTGCTGCCACGTCAGACCTGAATGCGGTCGCGCACTGCGGCCACGATCTGTTCGACGGCCTCGGCCACCGGAACCCCGTTGCGTTGCTCACCGTTGCGGAAGCGGAAGCTCACCGCGCCGGCGGCCACGTCCTCGTCGCCGGCCAGCAGCATGAACGGGATCTTCTGCTTCTGGGCATTGCGGATCTTCTTCTGCATCCGGTCGTCGGAACTGTCAACCTCGACGCGGATACCGTTGGCCCGCAACAGTTCTGACACCCCGTCAAGGTACTCGACGTGGGCCTCGGTGATCGGGATGCCGACCACCTGCACCGGAGCCAGCCAAGGGGGGAACGCGCCGGCGTAGTGCTCGACGAGGACGGCGAAGAACCGTTCCACCGAGCCGAACAGCGCGCGGTGGATCATGATCGGCTGCTGCCGGGTGCCGTCGGCGGACTGGAACTCCAGCTCGAAGAGCTTGGGCAGATTGAAGTCCAGCTGGATCGTGGACATCTGCCAGGTGCGGCCGATCGCGTCGCGGGCCTGCACGGAGATCTTCGGCCCGTAGAACGCCGCGCCGCCCGGGTCCATGACCAGGTCGAGGCCCTCGGCGGTGGCGACCTCGCGCAGCGTATCGGTGGCCTCCTCCCAGTCCTCGTCGGAGCCGACGAACTTCACCGGGTCCTTGGTGGAGAGTTCGAGGTAGAAGTCGTTCAGCCCGTAGTCGCGCAGCAGTTCGAGCACGAACCGCAGCAGGGAGGCGAGTTCGCCCCGCATCTGCTCGCGGGCGCAGTAGATGTGCGCGTCGTCCTGGGTCAGTCCACGCACCCGGGTCAGGCCGTGGATCACGCCGGACTTCTCGTAGCGGTAGACCGTCCCGAACTCGAACAGGCGCAGCGGCAGCTCGCGGTAGGAGCGGCCACGGCTGCGGAAGATCAGGTTGTGGAACGGGCAGTTCATCGGCTTGAGGTAGTAGTCCGTGCCGTCGACCGACATCGGCGGGAACATGCCCTCGGCGTACCAGGCCAGGTGCCCGGAGGTCTCGAACAGGTTCGCCTTCGTGATGTGCGGGGTGTTCACGAACTCGTACCCGGCCTGCTCGTGGCGCTGCCGGGAGTAGTCCTCCATCACCCGACGCATCGCGCCGCCCTTGGGGTGGAAGACCGCGAGGCCCGAGCCGATCTCGTCGGGGAACGAGAACAGGTCCAGCTCGACGCCGAGCTTGCGGTGGTCGCGTCGCGCGGCCTCCTCCAGCCGGGTCAGGTAGTCCTTCAGCGCGTCGCGGGACTCCCACGCGGTGCCGTAAAGCCGCTGAAGCTGAGGATTCTTCTCGCTCCCCCGCCAGTACGCCGCCGCGCTGCGCATCAGCTTGAACGCCGGGATGTGTCCGGTCGTCGGGACGTGCGGGCCGCGGCACAGGTCCTTCCAGGCCAGCGAGCCGTCCTTGCGGTGGTTGTCGTAGATGGTCAGGCCACCGGCGCCGACCTCGACATCGGCGCCGTCGTCGCTGCCCGCCGAGCCTTTGAGGCCGATGAGCTCGAGCTTGTACGGCTCGGCGGCCAACTCCACCCGGGCGTCGTCGTCGGAGACCTCGCGGCGGCTGAAGGTCTGGCGCTCCTTGACCAGCTCCTGCATCCGCTTCTCGATGCGGCCGAGGTCGTCAGGGGTGAACGGGTCGGTGACGTCGAAGTCGTAGTAGAAGCCGTTCTCGATCGGCGGGCCGATCCCGAGCTTCGCCGCCGGGAACAGGTCCTGGACGGCCTGGGCCAGCACGTGGGCGCAGGAGTGCCGGACGATCGCCAACCCGTCCGGGGAGTCATTGGTCACACCCTCGACCACGTCGCCGTCACTGATGAGGTGCGTGAGGTCACGCAACGACCCGTCGACCCGCGCCGCGATCACGGAGCGTTGCTCCCCGAACAGTTCGGCAGCCGTGGCGCCGGCCGGGACGGACCGCGGCTCCCCGTCGACGACGATCTTCAGGTCGGACACCAGATGCTCCCTTGGCTGCTCACCCATCCCGCCCCGTCGCAACGTCACTCGCGATGCTGAGACGAGCGCTCTGCGCGAGCAGGGTCCGGCTGAAATCGGTGGGCGATACTGGGATCGAACCAGTGACCTCCCCGGTGTGAGCGGGGCGCTCTCCCGCTGAGCTAATCGCCCGGGATGCGGTTGCAGACCCTACCCGATCGGGGCCGAAGGGCCCGCCCGCAGGCCGTCGGCTTCGGAAGGCGGCCCGGGGCACATGACCATACCGACGGATGCCGCTTCCCAAGGCCCGTTCAAATTTGGCTGAGCCAAGATCGTTTCGCATGCACCGGGGTGTCCGGTTGGAGGCGCGACGCACGCTTCGCGGGAGGGTCCACCGACCACACAGTGAGTGCCCGCATTGCCGGTGCTGAGTGGATTTGCCCAGCACAACGGGGACATAACGGACACCGACGATGGCGCAGCGTGACGAATCGCGATCTCCGGCGACCGGCCAACCACACGGCGTGACCAGCGCATTGCGAAGCCCCTCGCCCCTTGCCTGTCGAAGAATCATGGCGATACACAGTGACCTGAGCTTCGTGACGGCGTTGTACAGCCTGAAGGAAGCCAAGCGCGGCAAGGTTTGACTCCCGAGGTCCACGCGTGGCAGCGCGATCGGTCCCCGGAGAGGCCGGGCAAACCGCCGAGCAATATCGAGAGAGGTACGGCGCGCAGATGAAGGCAGAGCCCTCGATCACCTGCGAGCTTCGCCTGCGACTTCTGGTCGCGGGCGACGCTGCCCTGCCGGTCCCCGCAGCGCTGCGGTACGACGTTTCGGATCCGTATGCGATCCATGCCACGTTCCACGCCGCCGGCGACACGGTCGAGTGGGTCTTCGCCCGCGACCTGCTCGCCGCCGGCCTGAAGGACGATGCCGGCCTGGGCGACGTTCGGGTTTGGCCGTCCAGCGAGGCTGGTGAGCAGGTCGTCTACATCTCCCTGAGTTCGCCCGAGGGCGAGGCGCTGCTCGAGGCGCCGGCTCCCGAGCTGTCGAACTTCCTGGAGCGCACCTACGCGACTGTCGCAGCCGGCGACGAGTCGATGCACCTGGACATCGACGCCGCCCTGACCCAGCTCATCGCGGAGATCTAGACCGAGTTTCGGAATAGCCAGAGTTTCGGATTCGAGGCGGGTTCGCGGAAACGCGAGCCCGCCTCGCTTCGTTTCAGGCGGGATCGGCGTCCGCGGCGGCGGCCGTGGCGAAGGCGGCGGCGATCTTGGCCGTGACCGGGCCTGGGACGGCCGCTTCGGGACCGCCGGGGCGGCGGCCGTCGACCTCGGACACGCCGTGCACGTCGCGGGTGGAGGAGGTCACGAAGACCTCCTGAGCTCGAGTCAGCTCCTCGAGGCTGATCGGGCGCTCGAGGACCTCGGGGCACCAGGCCAGCACCAGGGCGCGGGTGATCCCGGCCAGGCAGCCGGACTCCAGCGGCGGGGTGAGCGCGACGCCGTCGAGCACGCAGAAAACGTTCGTGCCGGTGCCCTCGCACAGCTCGTCGGCGACGTTGGCGAACAGCGCCTCGCCGACCCCGGCTTTCCGGGCAGCCGCCAACGCGACCACGTTCTCGGCGTACGAGGTCGACTTGACCCCGGTCAGCGCGCCGCGATGATTGCGGCGCCAGGGCACCAGGATCGCCGTCTCCGGGCCCGTCGGGCGCTGAGCCCGGGCCGCGGTGACCAACAGCGTGGGCGGGCCGTCGCCACGCAGGGACCCGGCCGGCCCGACTCCCCCGGTCACGGTGATCCGCAGCCGGGCCAGTTCGACATCTTTCAGCTGCCCGCAGACGGCCGCGGCCGCCTCGCGGATCCGCTCGGCCGGCGGAAGGGGCAGCCCGAGCGCGGCCGCGGATTGTTCCAGCCGTCCCAGGTGGCGCGTGAGCGCGAACGGGACGCCGTGCTCGACCTTGATGGTCTCGAAGACCCCGTCGCCGACGGTGAGGCCGTGGTCGAGCACCGAGACGGCGGCCTCGTGCGGCGCCACCAACCGGTCGTGCAGCCAGATCGGCAGCTCGGTCAACGGCGTGCGCCCACCAGATCGGCCGCGCCGGTAGCCAGGCCCAGCAGGCGACGGGCCTTCAGCTCGGTCTCGGCCCACTCCGCCTCCGGGTCCGAGCCCCAGGTGATGCCCGCGCCGGTGCCGAAGTGCAGCCGACCGTCGGCGATCCAGAACGTCCGGATGCCGACGGCCAGGCAGGCCGTCGCGGCCCGCGAGTCGACCCAGCCCAACGCACCGCAGTACGGCCCTCGCTCGACCGGCTCCAGCTCCCGGATCAGGTCCAGCGCCGCGGCCTTCGGGGCGCCGCTCACGCTGCCGGGCGGGAACGTGGCCTCGAGCAGGTCGGCCCACGAGGCGTCGTCGGACAGGCGACCCCGGACCGTCGAGACCAGGTGGACCAGCCCGGGGTGGGCCTGCTCGGCGCACAGCTCGGGGACCGTCACGCTGCCGGTCGAGCAGACGCGCCCGAGGGCGTTGCGGACCAGGTCGACGATCATCACGTTCTCGGCCCGGTCCTTCTCGGTCAGGCCACCGGCGAAGCGGGCCGTCCCCTTGATCGGCCCGGACTCGACGGTGGGGCCGCGGCGGGCCAGGAACAGCTCCGGCGACGCGCAGGCGACCGCCACGCCGTGTTCGGGGAGATGCAGGGCGGCGGAGTACGGGGCGGGGTTGCCGCGCTCCAGGGCCGCTTGCAGGGCCAGGACGTCGGCGGTGTCGGGGGCGGGCAGCGGCGCACTCAGGACCCGGCAGAGGTTCGCCTGGTAGACGTCGCCGGCCGCGATTCGATCCCGGATCGCCCGGACCGCTGACAGGTAGGCGTCCCGGTCCAGCGAGCTCGTCCAGTCCGCGGCCGCCGGGCCCTTCCATTGGAGTGGCTGCGGGTGGTAGGGCTCGACGTGCCCGAACCGGGCGCAGGTCAGCTCGCCCTCGAACGTCGCCAGCACCGCCCAGAAGCCCGGACGCTCCAACGCAGCCGGGTCCGAGGTCACCTCGCGAAGGTCGCGGGCCACCCGCCCGGCCGCCACGAAGACTGGTTCGGTGCCCACGTTCAGCAACCTACCTGGGGCGTTGGAGGGGCGCTCCAGACCGGGGCGCGCCCGTTGCGCCCTTGCCGCACGGAGGCCTCGTGAGATGGGCTATTGTCTCTCTCGCACCGCAGGGAACACCTCCCGGCGGCTCGCGCGGACGTGGCTCAGTTGGTAGAGCATCACCTTGCCAAGGTGAGGGTCGCGGGTTCGAATCCCGTCGTCCGCTCGAAGGTGGCCCAGAAGGCCGCCCCAGGGCATCGGACACACCAGTTCGGGCTCCTGGCCGGATGGCCGAGTGGCTTAGGCAAGGGCCTGCAAAGCCCTGTACGCGGGTTCGATTCCCGCTCCGGCCTCGCACCACTCAGCAGCAAACCCGGGCGTTTAGCTCAGCGGGAGAGCGCTTCCCTGACACGGAAGAGGTCACTGGTTCAATCCCAGTAACGCCCACCATTTCATCCCCGCAAAACAGCAGGTCAGAGGCCCTTTCCCACCCGGGAGAGGGCCTTTTTGTCGGCGCCGTGCGGCCTGCGTGCGGTAGTGATCCGTGTGCGGGAACTCGCTGCCAGGCTTCCCGGGGCATCCCAGGCCCGGACATGGCGCAGGGCCCCGGCGAAAACCGGGGCCCTGCGCTGGTAGGCGGTTGGCAGACGTCAGACCGCGGCCACCTACCGTTTCCCCACGGCGCCTCCAGTAACACCGCGGGGAAGTTCTTCAGTCGTCGTCCCATCCCGGTCCGTCGCCGAGCGCACGTTCGACACAGGTCTGGCATCTCGGCGACGGTCCGCCGGCGGCCGCGACAAGGCCGGGGCACTCCCGGATCCGCTGGCAGCCGCCGCACCTCGTGACCGGCGCGGTCATGCCGCATCCCCGGGTAGCGGG
>DATASX010000065.1 GCA_036269075.1 Sporichthyaceae bacterium | reverse complement strand
ACCCGCTACGTCCTGGGCGGCCTGAAGGTCACCAGCACCTTCACCTCACCGACCACCTCCAAGTACACGATCGGCTACATCCTCGGCCGGGTCGAGGTCTCCTCGGTCAACGCGCCGAACAGCGCGGCCGTGGCCACCGGCGTCAGTCGTTCGGCGGCGACGATGGGCGGACTGGCGAAGTCCACCAAACAGACCCCGGCCGCGGCGACCAAGTCCCCAGCGATCTCCTCGGCGGCTGTTGCCCCGAAACTCACCCACTCCGCGGCACTGCCGCCGACCGAGCTGAGTGACCTGCGCCTGGCGGCGAACCGCAAACCGACCACCTCGGCCGACGAGTCGCTGTACGTGATGCTCGTGCTGGCCGGGGCGGGCGTCCTGATGGTGCCGGCGTTGTTCAGTCTGGCGACGCGGTCGCGGGGCCGGCGTCGGTGAGATCGGTTTCTGACCTGTCGTCAGACGGGTCGTCCTGGACCGGGCCGGTACGCGTGTTGTGCATCGGTGGTTCCACGCGACCGGGCTCGGGATCGGAATCGGCGGTCAAGGTCTGCGCCGCCGCGGCCCGGGCGGCGGGCGCCGAGGTCGAGGTGATCGTCAGCCGGGACCTGATGTTCCCGATCTACGACACCGAGACCACCGAGCGCGACCCTCTCGCGCAACGGTTCGTGGCCGCGGTGCGGGCCGCCGACGCCTTGATCGTGGCCTCGCCCGGCTACCACGGCTCGATGTCCGGGATGATCAAGAACGCCCTGGACTACATCGAGGACACCCGCAACGACGGTCGGGTGTACCTGGACGGCATGCCGGTCGGTTGTGTGTCCGTGGCCTACGGCTGGCAGGCCACCGTCTCGACCCTGCACAGCCTGCGGACCGCCGTGCATGCCCTGCGCGGGTGGCCCTCGCCCCTGGGCGCGACCGTGAACGCGTCCTCGGGAAAGATCTTCGACCCCACCGGGGCGTGCACGGAGGAGTCCGTCCGGTTCCAGTTGGAGACCGTGGCCCACCAGGTCGTGGAGTTCGCAGCCCTGCGCAAGCCCGGCTCCCACAGCCTCGCGGCGATGCTGCTCGCCTGAGCTCGTCTGCACCCCCGGTTGGACCATCCGGTGCACTCGATCGGGTGATTCGACGCCGGGCGCGGTGCGTCCGTGGCTCCAGCGTCCTCGACTGCCTGTAAACCTCCGGTGCAGGTTCCGACCGAGGTTCCACGAACAGGGGTGCGACATGCGCAAGATCTGTGCGACCGTCTGCTTGGTTGCCGCCGTTCTCGCCGGCGGGCCGGCCTTCGCGGCCGACGCCAGTGCCGTGCTGCGGTCGAGCCACCTCCTCCCGAGCGACGGTCCGGGCGACTGCGGCCCCTTGCACGACGACAACACGGTCCCGCCCGCCACGACGCAGAGCAAGGGCGACGGCCAGGGCCGCGGCGGGGAACGCGGCTCGATGGCGGGCAACTACTGCACCAGCGACTCCGGCGCGCCCGCGCGACCTGCTCCGCAGTCCCACGCGAACCCGACTGCCCCGAAGGCGGGCCACGACGAGTCGACCGGGTCCGCGGCCTCGGGCCCCACCGGTGGGATGTCCTGACGGATTCCGGCTCGCTCGCCGCCTGTTTCGTCCCGCCGGGCGGCGGTAGGTTCCGCAGGTCGCCAGCGTTTTCCCCTCCGGCCGTCGGGAGGAATCTTGAACCAGCCTGCCCCGCCACCGCACGCCGCGGTGCTGGAACTGAACATGGCGGTGGTGCTCTCCCGAGCGCTCTACGCGGTGACCGAGCGGGGCGTGCCTGACCTGCTGGCCGCCGGTCCCGCAACGCCGGACGAGCTCGCGGTGAAGGTCGGCGTGCAGCCGATTGCTTTGCTGCAGTTGCTGCGTGCGTTGGCTGCCGCCGGGATCTTCACCCACGGCGCTGACGGCCGTTTCGGACTGACGTCGGTCGGCGAGACGCTGGTCACCGGTCATCCGACCGCGGCGCGGGACCTGGTGCTGACCTTCGGTGGCCCGGTGTTCTCCGCGGCGCTGGGGGCGATGCCGCAGGTGTTGGCCACCGGGCGCACCGGGGTGGACATCACGATGGGCACCTCGGCCTTCGACTACCTCCGCGCGCACCCGGAGGAGGAGGCCTCGTTCAACCGGACGATGATCGCTGTCCACGGTGGCGAGCCGGAGGCGGTGGCCGCGGCCTACGACTTCTCCGGCCTCAAGACGGTCGTCGACGTCGGCGGCGGTCTGGGCACGATGCTGGTCACGCTGCTGCGGCACAACCCGCACCTGAGCGGGGTGCTCCTCGACGCGCCCTCGGTGGTGGAGGACGCCAAAGCGACGATCTCCGCAGCCGGGGTGGAGGGTCGCTGCGAACGGATCGGCGGCGACTTCTTCGCCTCCGTGCCGCCCGGTGGCGACGCGTACGTGCTGTCCCACATCATCCACGACTGGGGTGTCGAGGCCTGCCACGCGATCCTGCGCAACTGCCGGGAGGCCATGAACCCGGGCGGCCGGATCCTGCTCGTCGAGATGGTCCTGCCCACCGGTGCCGAACCGCACCCGGGGAAGGTGCTGGACGTGATCATGCTCGCCATCGCCGGCGGTCGGGAGCGCACCGCTGAGGAGTACGCACAACTGCTGGCGCCGGCCGGCTTGCGCGTCGAACGGGTGGTGCCGACCGCAAGCCCCGTCAGTGTTCTGGAAGCGGTGCCGATCTGACCGTCAGTCAGTTCCGTGTGCCTCCGGTCCGGCGTGTCCTCGGTGTTCGGGCATCCGATGTCCATCCGGCGTTAATCCGCCGGATTGCCGGACCGGCAACGCTGCTCGCGCGACCGGAAGGAGCGGAACCGTGAACCCAGTCCCCACCGTCGAGACGCGCCCGGGCCTGGCACCGGTGCGCACCATGTCGATGCAGTTGGAGCCGATCGGGGTGCAGGTCCTGGCGCCGGCCCGGAACCGGCTGCGGACCTGGTTGGACACGGTCGCGGTGCCCGAGGAGCAGGTTGCGGAGTTGCTCGTCGCCGTCTGCGAGGCCTGCCTGAACAGCCTGGAGCATTCCGGCACCCGGACGCCGATCCGGATCGAGGCCGCCGTGAGCAGCGAGGAGATCCGGGTCCTGGTTCGCGATCGCGGTCGCTGGAAGGACCCGGAGCCGATGTCAGGCATCGGCCGTGGCCACGGCCGGACCGTGATGGAGGCGCTCGTCGACCGGGTCGAGGTGCGGACCGACGCGGCCGGAACCGTCGTGACCCTCATCCAGAGCCGGCGGCGCCGTTCCAAAGCTGACGGGGCATCAGATCCGTTCTGGAGTGGCACGGCGTCAGTTACCGCGCGGCCGATTTTCTCCTGAATACGGGTACAGGTTTGCGGACTGCCTACTGACCGGTAACCTGAGTCCGGTGACGACGCCTTCCACCGAAACGCGCCACCTGAGTGTCGACCGGGTCAGCCTGCGGGTCTCCACCCGGCACGGTGACCGCCCGGGTCGGCCGTTGCTGCTTTGCAACGGGATCGGCGCACCGCTGGAACTGCTGGATCCGTTGCGCGACCACCTGTCGATGCCGACGATCGCGTTCGACGCGCCCGGGGCGGGGGAGTCCTCGACTCCGGCCTACCCGCCGACGCTTCGTGGGGTCGGGCGGCTGGTGCGCGGCATGCTCGATCAACTGGGCTACGCGGAGGTGGACGTTCTCGGGATCTCCTGGGGAGGTCTGCTGACCCAGGAATTAGCCCGGCGCGACACTCGAGTGCGGCGCATCGTGCTGGTGTCCACCGCAGCCGGGGGCCTGCTGGTGCCGGGCCGGCCGCAGGCGTTGCTGGCGCTGGCCGACACCCGCCGCTACGACGACCCGGTGCACCTGGCCCGGGTCGCCACGAAGCTGTACGGGCCGGAGATCGTCGAGGACCCGTCTTTCCTGCTGACGCAGGCCGCCGTTCGGCAGGAGCGCCCCCCGTCCAAGCGCGGCTATCTCTACCAGCAGCTGGCCCTGCGCCGTTTCGGCAGCGCGCTGTGGTTGCGCAAGCTCACTCAGCCGACCCTCGTGCTGCACGGCGACTCCGACCCGATCGTCCCCGCGGTGAACGGCCGGATCCTGGCGAACCTGATCCCGCACGCGCAGCTGGAGATCGTGTCCGGCGGACATTTGTTCGCGCTGACCAAGGCCGAGGCGACCGCCCGCTCGATCGAGGCGTTCCTGCACAACCGCGCGTGACGCCCCGCGTATGAGAGAACGACGCTCCGATCATCGATGATCGGAATTCCTAGAGCACGAACGGCACCAGCATCTTGGTGCGGTCGCGGTAGGCGGGGTAGACCGACGGGAACTGGCTGGTCATCAGCCGCTCCTCGATGACGGCCGAGTGCACGAAGTAGGCGCACAGCAGCATCAGCAACAGGAACCAGTCGAGGTTGACCGCCACGGCAGTGCCCAACGTCGCGAGCAGGATTCCGGTGTAGATCGGGTGCCGGATCGACCGGTACGGGCCGGACGTGACCAACTCCGGCTCGTCCTTGAGCGTCATCGGCATTCCCCAGTTGCGGCCCAGGTTCAACCGCGCCCAGACCGCGAGCGCCAGGCCGGAGACGAACAGCATCACGCCGATCACCCGCATCGCGGGGTCGTGCACGGCGAGGCTGCCGATGCGCACGAACCGTGCCATCACCATCACGCCGATCGCAGCGAGGCCGCGGACGCGTCGCCCACCGGAGCTGGAGCCGTGCTTGGAGTTGGCGGCCGCGACCATCCAGTAGATCCAGAAGGCCGCCCACGCGAGGTAGATCGCTGTCCGGAACATTCCACTCACTTTTCCTTCCGGGAGTGAGACGCGGGACGGCGTCGCCCGGTTGCGTGACTTGCCGGATTCGTACGTTCGTCGGGGTGACGGTTACGGTGACCCCAGGCGCCCGACCACGCCAGCAGTCACGGCTCGGTCACGTCAAGTCGGCTAGGGAATGCTTCCGGAGCCGGCTGGGCAGTCTGCCGGGGGATTTCGGAGGTGGGCGGTGGGGTCGGTCGGCCGGTTGCGGGCTGGGGTCACGATCGGGTTGGTGTCGGCCGCGTTGGCCTGGACGTCCCCGGTCGCGGCTGTGGACGGGTCCGGGTGGCGACGGACGGCCAACGTGTTGCCCGCCGCGCTGCTGACGCAGCGGGTCGGTGCGCCGGACCCTGCGCAACGCCTCGACGTCGACGTGGTGCTCGCCGACCCGAACACGGCTGCCGAACGGGCCACCGCCGCCGCGGTGGTCGACCCGAACAGCCCGAAGTTCCACCACTTCCTGACCACCGCCGACTACGGCCGCCGGTTCGGCGTGGCGGCCGCGACCCGCGCCGCCGTGACGTCCTGGCTGCGCCGCAACGGCCTGGACGTGGGGCCCGGGCCGGGCGGGTCGCACCTGATCGCCGCCGCCGGTACCGTCGCCCAACTGGACCGGTTGTTCGACCTTCGGCTGGGCACCTACCGCAGCGGCCCCACCCAGTTCCTCGCCAACGACACCGCCCCGCGGGTTCCGGCGGACCTGCCGATCACCGACGTCATCGGGCTGAACGACCTGCAGCACTTCACCGTCCCGAACCCGACCCACCGCGGCCCCGCTGCCCGGACCCAGCTCGGGGCCTTCGCCGCGCAGTTGGACGTCCGTTCGTTGTGGCACGCCTACGACGCCCCGGATTCCGACACCGGGCAGGGCATGCATGCCGGGGTGTTCATGGCCGGCAACGCCGATCCGGTCATCGGCAGCCTGCGGGTCTTCGAGGAGACCGAGCAGCTGCCACGGGTCCCGGTCCGGGTGGTCCGGACCCAGCCCGGCCGGGCCGACGAGTACGGCGGCAACGACGGCGGCGAGGAGTGGATGCTCGACACGCAGTCCTCCACCGGCCTGGCGCCAGGCATGTCGGACCTCTCGCTGTACACCGCGAAGAATCTCGACGACCCGGGGATCGTGGGCGACTTCGCCTACTGGGCCGCGGATCCCACCGGGCCGCTGCTGATGAACGCCAGCTTCGGTTCCTGCGAGGCCTTCCCGGTCAACTCGAACACCACCCGGGACAGCGTGCAGGTCGAGGTCGGCAACGACATCCAGGACACCGTCGAGCACGCGTTGATGCAGGCCTTCACCGAGGGCCGCACGTTGTTCGCGGCCTCGGGGGACACCGGAAGTTCCTGCCCGGTCGTGGCGCTGCCGGTCGTCGGGGCGGGCAACGGCGTGGCCAACCAGGCCCTGCCGGCCCAGGGTTACCCGGCGGCCAGTCCGTGGGCGACCGCCGTCGGTGGCACCGTGCTGTCCCTGGACAAGTCCGGTGCCCGGGCCGACGAGCAGGCGTGGGCCTTCAGCGGGGGCGGGTCGGCGTTGTTCATCCCCGAACCCGAATGGCAGAAGAGCGAACCGCACGTCGATCTGCCGTGCCTGCCGATCAACTCCGACGGCGCTCCGCAGCCACTCGGCACGGTCTGTCGGGGTGTGCCCGACATCGCCGCGCTGTCCGGCAGCGCCACCGAGGCCATGTACATCAACGCGTACGACCAGCCGACCGGCGCCGGCGGCACGAGCCTGTCCAGCCCGCTGGTCATGGGCGCCTGGTCCCGGGTGGCTGCCGCCGCGCGCAAACCGCTCGGCCCGGCCGCCCCGGCGATCTACCACATCGACGCGGACAAGCGGGCCCACGACTTCTTCGACGTCACCGCCGGGGAGGCCGTCGGCAACGGCCTCTACGTGCCCGGCCCCGGCTGGGACTACAACACCGGCTACGGCGTGCCCGACATCGCCAAGCTGACCGCCGACCTCACCGGCGGCACCACCCCGGCACACCCGGCCGCTGCCGCTCGGGTGCCCGACCCGCCCACCGGCGACAAGGTGGCCTGCGAACCGTTCGGCACCTCACCCACCGGCAACGTGGCGACCGATCTGCTCGGCGACAACGGCGACACCCGCGACCTGACGTCGGCGGGCATGACGCTGAGCCCGGACGGCAAGTCCTTGGTGATCACCGTGCGCGGCCCGCACCTGGCCGCGCGGGCGCCGTTCGGCGTCGGGGGCAACAGCATCCGGGCCACCTGGGTCTACCACGGGACCACCTACGTCGCCGAGGCCGCCGCCGACCCGAGCGGCAAGGTCACCGGCACCCTGAGCACGCCGCGTCGCGAGGATCCGTTGAACCCGTCCAAGGAGGAGCCGAAGACCACCGAGTTCGGCGCCGAGTACGGATCCGGCTCGCTGACCATGACGATCCCGCTCTCCGACATCGGGTCGCCCAAGCCCGGCGACCGGTTGCAGTACCCCATCGCGAGTTCCGGCCGGGGCCAGGGGAACGACGACGTCGTCGGCCCGACGAACGACTACACCGTCGGCCAGCGCTGCCACTGATGCAGCGTCGGACTCTCCCTCATCTGACGACTGGTCCGATCAGAGTTCGAGGTGCCCACGGGTGTCGGCGAACCCGACGCGGATGAAGTCGTCCGGCTCGATGCCGGCCTGAGCCACCGTCAGTTCGCCGGGCAGGGCGGAGCCGTCCTCCGTGTGCATGACGTAATCGGTGTCGGGCCGGGCCGGGATGCGGCGGCCGACCACGCCGAACGCCACCTTGTCGCAGGCCTCCGTGATCGTGTCGGTGGACTCGATCACGACCAGGAACGACAGGAAGTCGCCGTCGAACAGCGCCTGGACCGGTATCTCGGTCGCGGGCGGGGCGGCGGTCACGACCCGGCCCCGCGCGCCTGGTCGAAGGCCCACGCCATGCCGTAGGCGTCGTCGCCCATCTCCTCGGAGGAGACCCCCATGTAGTCGAAGGCCCCGGTCAGGTCCGGCGGCTGCACAGCGCCGTCGAGCAGGCGGTCGATGATCGTGCGCTGGTGGATCATGTGGTTCCGGTCCTCCCACCAGATCCGCCGGCACGGGTCGGAGCAGAACCAGTACTTCTTGCCGTTGTGCACGAGCTTGTACGGACGCACCGGGTACTTGGCGTTGCCCGGCGAGGTGGCGCACCCGACCGGCAGATTGCACGCCTTGCAGATCCACGGCAGCGTGTTCGGCAGGGTCAGATCGGGGCGACCGTCGTTGACGTTGGCGATCACCTGGTCCCACATCGGGCCCCAGTGCGCCTCCCACTGCGGGTACTTCTCGGCCAGCCAGTCACGTTCGGCCCCGGAGACACCGGCACTGGGATTCCAGAACAGCGTCCACCGGTAGAACCAGGTGCCCAGGTGGGTCGAGTGGTGGGCATGGTCCAGACAGTCGATGAACTCGTCCCAGTACCAGGGCTTCGCCAGCCCGTAGTCCTCGATGCAGGTGAGGAACTGGTCGCAGATCCACTCCTGCATGAACTCCTTGTAGGACTGCTCCCGGGATTCCAGCGGCGTGTAGTAGTCCATCGACGGGCCGGTGACGATCGCGAACAGTCGCTGGCACAACCAGAACGTGCGGTCGACGATCCACTGCGCGCGCTCCGGTTCGCGCTCGAGCATCGCCTGCAGCGTCGGGCCGCCCTGCTGGGCATGCCGCGCCTCGTCGGTCTGGATCGAGGAGATGAGGTTGGCGAAGTTGACGTCGCCGGCCTGCAGCGCACCGGCGGCCAGCGCGACGAACTGCAGGTTCGTGAACCCGGTCTCGATCGTGAACGGTAGCCCGACCGCGATGTCGGCGGCGCTGGGAGTGGTCATCGTGCCGTCGAAGAACGAGCGGCCGGCGATGATCGCCCAGTTGTCGGTGTGGTAGGCCTTGTGGGCCCAGTTGTAATGCACGTCCTTGCCGACGAGTTCGTGGGCGAAGAACAGATTGAGCTGGGTGTGGCGCATCTCGTCCAAGGCGCCGAGCACGGCCATGTTCCGCCAGCCGCCGGTCAGCCCGAACCGGGCCATGGTCAGCTCCGAGACCACCGCGAGGTACTCGATCAGCGACAGCGACCCGAAGTGCAGTTTGGAGTTGGTCCGGGCGCCCTCGGCCAGGTCGTCGAACACGGTCGAGCGTTGCAGCGCCGCCTTGACCGAGTAGGCCGCAGTGTCCTTCTCCCGCTGCGTGGCGACGTACTCGCCGTAGGAACAGCGGTAGTCCTCGCGCCACTGGTGCCACCGCTCCGGCTCGACCGCACCGGCCCCGGACATCCACTCCGGGAACACGGCTTCCCGGTCCACGTAGCTGAAGTCCCAGTCGGTCCGCCGGGTGATGTCGTGCCATTCCTCGCGTTTGAGGACAGTCATCGTCGACCTCTCTCGTCGGCGGCGGGCGCACCGTGTGGCCCGAACCTAGGGCAGCGCGACGCCCCGGCGTCTCGTCCTGGAAGCCAGGAAACCGCCTTCGGGATTCGCCCCGGGCGCGGAACGGCGCAGCGCCCGCGAGGTTGGACCGGTGGCCTCAGGCAGGCCGGCCGGCGCGCGAGCGACGCCGGGTCCGGTCGCCCGGCGCGACGGTCGCGGGCTGCCAGGTGCTCGACGCACGGGCGGTGCCGGTCCGGGCCTTCCCGTCGCTGGTGGCCACCTCGGAGTCGGTGGGCTGCGCGGCCGCATGCACGTGGTCGTGGGGGAGGCGGGCGCTGATCCAGGACATCGCGTACGGGATCTCGCGGTCCCAGCTGGCGGAGTTGTGCCCGCCGTGGGCGAGCACCAGTTCGTCTGCCGTCATCGGGGAGCGCACCAAACGCATCCAGGCCTGGTTGGTCGCGTAACCGTCGGCGCCGCGCTCGTCCTGCGCCGTGGCCAGCAGCAGCTGGACATTCGGCACGGGCCGGTGCGCCAGCCGCCAGCCCAGGTCGTTGGTGTTACGCAGGGTCTTGTCACCGAAGGTCCCGCGGGTGGTCCGGTCGGTCGCGGGGCTGAAGTAACCGGACAGCGCGACGGCCACGCCGAAGCGGCCGGGGTCGATCGACTCGAGCTTCGCCGCGCAGTACCCGCCGGTGGAGTCGCCGATCGAGGCGTACGCCTTGGGCCGCAGCCCGAACTCGGTGGCCGCGGCGTCCGGCGCTTCGCGGGAGTAGAACGTGAAGGCCCGCGGCCCGCCGGGGATGTCGCTGCACTCGGTGTCCCACGGGAAGGTGGCCGCGGGTGAGATCATCAGCAGGACGGTCTGCGCGATCGTGCCGGAGGCTATCCCGGCGGCCACCGCGTCGGGGTAGTGCTGACGGGTGATCAGGTGGCCGTTGTCGCCGGGGTATCCGGTGAACACCACGGTCATCGGCAGGTCGCGTCGGCCCTGGCCGGTGGCGCCGAGCGCGGCGGTCGCCGGCTGGAAGTAAGCCGGCGGGAGGTAGACGTAGGCCGGTTCGGACAGACCGGTGGTCGCGCCGCGCACGGTGGTGGACACGACGGTTCCGCGGGTGGGCCAGTCGACCGGGTTCGCCCACCCGTCCAGCACGTTCCAGGTGGCGCCGCCGACCCCGGGCTCGGTGACCGTGGGCAACGGGTGCCTGTGCCCTTGCGTCGGCGCCGCGCCCGCGGCGGCGGCGGTCGCGGGGGTGCCGGTCGGCACCGGGGACCGGCTCGGGCTCGGCGCGGGCTTGGGCTCCGGGGACGGCTGCGGGGCGACGGTTGCGTGGGGTGCGGCGGTCGGTTCCGGACTCGGCAGGTCGGCTGCGGAGCCGGCGAGCCGTACGGGCGCCCCGAGGGTCGCCACGCGGTCCGGCGATCGCAAGGTCCGGATCGCCGGGTCGAGTGCGACTCCGACACCGCCCAACGTCACGGCTGCGGCGAGCGAGGCGCCGACCAGCCGAAATCTGCGGCCGGTCTTCCGCGTGCGCCGTCCGCCGCTCAAGTCCGGCGGGCCGATCGGGGGACAGGACACAACGGGGTCGTGCCGAGAGCCGGAGCGGCGGTGGCCACGATCTCCTCCTCCCCGAGGATCCGCACACGCCAGGAAGCGTCGGCTGATGCCCGCTAAGCCACGAACCCAACGAATTACGACGTTACCTGCCTGCGGCCCACTGATTTGGTGAGTTTCGACTTTCGCCCGGTCTCGCGTCCGATGCAACGAGCCCCGCCGAGGCCGCCCTCGATTCCACTCGTGTCCGCGGCCGATGCCGTCGGTGCGGTGCGAGAGTGCCGTTGTGCAGCCCGACGACGGAACGCCCACTGTCCGGCTCGAACGCTGGGTCGGGCCCTGGGCGCAGGACGATCCGAACGCGGCGTTCAAGGCCGAGGTCGCCGAATACACGTTGCTCGACCCGCTGGAGACGCTGAGGGGCCTGGCCGATTTCACGGGTGTCCCCGAGGGTGCGTTGGCCCGCTACGTGCTCGCGAAATGGGCCTGCGCGGGCAACGAGGCCCTGCTCGAGATCGGTCCTGGCATGATCGAGCGCCTGTGGCAGATCGTCGTCGCCGCCGAGGCCGATGGTGGCGACCCGGCCCGGCTCGAGGCCTACCACGCGCTGCGGGGGATGCTTTCCTGGCTGCGGTCCGGGTCGGCCGACGCCGAGTAAACCCCCGCCACCGTGGTCTCGGCGGCCGGGGTAACGTCGGCGATGATGCCGCCCTTGGACCCAGACCCGGCACCGGCGGAGGCCGACGATCGGCTGCGGCGCCTCCAGCGGGTGACCGACGCGGCCCTGGCCCACCTGTCGGTCGACAAGCTGTTGGCCGAGATGCTGGAGCGGGTCCAGGAACTGTTGGCGGTCGACACCGTCGCGGTCCTGCTGCTCGACTCGGCCGCCGAACAGTTGGTGGCCACCGCGGCGCGCGGGATCGAGGCCGAGGTTCGGCAGGGTGTGCGGATCCCCTTGGGGCACGGCTTCGCCGGTCGCGTGGCCGCCGAGCGCCAACCGGTGCTGGTGCCGAGCGTGGACCGGACCACTGTGCTCAACCCGATCCTGTGGGAGCACGGCATCAAGTCGCTGCTCGGGGTTCCGTTGCTGGCCGGCGGCGCGGTCCTCGGCGTCCTGCACGTCGGCGCATTGGTGGAGCGCAGGTTCAGCGACGAGGACGTGCAGCTGCTGCAGGTCGTCGCCGAGCGGTTGGCGTCCGCGCTCGGCCTGCGCCAGGCCGAGGTCGAGCGCGCCGCCACGGCCCTGCTGCAACGCAGTCTGCTGCCCTCGCGGTTGCCGCAGGTCCCCGGCCTGACCATGGCCGCCCGCTACGTACCCGCGGAGGGCGGCCGTTTCGGTGGCGACTGGTACGACGTCTTCCAGCTACCCGGCGGCGGGTTGTGCGTGGCAATCGGCGACGTCGTCGGGCGGGGGTTCGCCGCGGCGGAGGTCATGGGTCGACTGCGCAACGCGCTGCGGGCCCACGTGCTGTTCAGCGACGACCCGGCCGAGGCACTGACCCGACTGAACCAGCACGTGCGCCAGTTCGACACGGCCCGGATGATCGCCACCGTCCAGGTGGCGATCCTGGACCCGTCGCTGACGCACGTCCGGCTCTCCTCGGCCGGCCACCTCCCACCGGTGCTCGCCGCGCCGGACACCGCGCCTTGCCCGGTCCAGACCCATCACGACCCGCCGATCGGTGTGGCCGAGCCGCGGCCCCGTCGGTCGATCACCTTCGAGTTCCCGCTCGGCGCGGCCCTGTGTATGTACACCGACGGGCTGGTCGAACGGCCCGACAGCCCGCTGGACGCGAACCTGACCCAGCTCTGCGAGGCGCTCGTGCCGGATGCACCCGAGACCGTGTGCCGGACGGTCATGAGCCGGTTGATCGGCGACCAGCCCTCGCCGGATGACGTCGCGATTCTCGTGCTGCGCCGAGAGGACCCGGCCGAAGCGGCACCCGTGGTCCTCGAGCCGCCGACCCGCACCGCGACGGAGTTCCACGCGAACCTGCGGCTGACCGCCGGTCCGCGGGAACTGGGCGCGGTGCGCGACCGATTCATCGACTGGCTGGGCCCGTTCTGCCCCGACCGGACGGTGCGCGACGAACTCGTGATCGCCCTGGGTGAGGCGACCGCGAACGCCTACGACCATTCCGGCGCCTTGCCCGGACCCGACCGGCCCGCCGCCTGGGTCCACGCCGTCTGTCGCGACGGAAGGGTCCACGTCACCGTCGGCGACACCGGCGTGTGGCGGCCGCCCTCGGAGGCGACCGGCAACCGTGGCCGCGGCCGAACGTTGATGGCCGCGCTGACCGATCGCGTCGAGATGCGCACCGGTGCCGAGGGCACGGTCGTGGAACTGTGGAGGGAACTGCCGAGGATGACGACGCCGGCCGGTGTCGCCGGTCCCGAACGCGCCGACGACCGTCTTCGCCTGACCTGGATCAGCCCCGCCGAGGTCGTGGCGATCGGCGAGATCGACCTGTCGACCGCCCCGCAGTTCCGCGAGGTGCTTCAGGAGGCCGACACCGCCGTCGCACTGCTCGTCGATCTACGCCAGGTCGATGTCCTGCAGAGCGCCGGCCTGGTCGAGCTGTTCGACCGGGCCGCCGCGGGTCCGCTCACCTTGGTCGTGCGCCCCGGCTCGGCGATCGCGACCGTGCTCGACGTGACCGGTATCGGCGACGTTGCTCGCGTGGAAGCCGGCTCGGCCTGACGTTCCTCACCCGGCGGGGGTGTCAGGCGACCGCGGCGCTCGTCGCGGCGACCACAGCCCGCACGCGAGGACCGGGGGCGGCGCCGGCCGAGAGCTCACCCCAGTTCGAGCACCTCGGCAAGTGCCCGATGGCCGTCGGACAACTCCTCGCCCAGCACCTGGATGCAGACGTGGTCGGCGCCCGCGTCGCGGTGGGCCCGCAGGCCGGCCGCGACCGATTCGGCGGTGCCGTGCAGGACCAGGGCATCGACCAACGCGTCGGATCCGCCATCGGCAAGGTCGGCCTCGGTGAACCCGGACTTGAGCAGGTTGCGGCGGTAGTTCACCAGGCTCAGGTAGAAGTTCACGGTAGATCGGGCCGTCGCCCGGGCGCGCGCCGAATCGGTGTCCAGCAGCACCTTGTGTTCCGGTGCCAGCAAGGCACCCGGCCCCAGGATCCGGCGGGCCTGCGCAGTATGGGCGGGCGTGGTCAGGTACGGGTGTGCACCGGCGGTGCGGTCAGCGGCCAGCTTCATCACCTTCGGCCCCAACGCAGCAAGGATCAGGCGCTGCGCCGGTACGTCCGCGGCCGCCAACTCGTCGAGGTACGCCACGGTGGTGGCGTACGGATCCGCGAACTGCGCCGTGTGCTCCCGGTGCCCGATGCCCACCCCGAGGTGGAACCGACCTGGGTGCTTGGCATCGAGTCGGTGGTAGGACGCCGCGGCCTCGACGGCGGGAACGGCCCAGATGTTGACGATGCCCGTGGCCACGTTGATGCGTTCGGTGCCGTCCAGGATCTCCTCGGCCTCGCTCAGTCGAGCGGCCGGGGAACCGCCGATCCAGATCGCGCCGTAACCCAGCTTCTCGGCCTGCGCGGCGACCTGCGGGGTCGCCTTGCCCGTCGCCTGCCAGATGCCGTAGCTGCCCAGCTCCATGCCACTCCCCATCCTCGATGCTCGCCGTCCTCGGCAGCAACGCAGAGGGAGCTGTCCCGATTCCGGCGGCTCACGCCTGCGGCTGGTAGCAGCCGTAGGCGCCGTCGTAGTAGCCGCTGCTGCAACCGTCGTAGGTGCGCTCTTCCTGGCCGGGTCGGATCCGCCGACGGCGTTCCCGCTGGGCGTCGTTGTCGACGGAGACGATGGTCGCGTTGTACTGACCGCCGCCGCCGTGCCCACCGCCGCTGCCGCCACCGCCGCCACTGCCACCTGCGCCACCGCCGCCACCTCCACCTCCGCCACCTCCGCGCCCGGTGGGCAGCGCGACGGACGAGTGCGCGGCGCCGGAGCCAGTCATGACCGAGGCGTCCGGGGCGAGAGTCAGCGCCAGGCCGGCGGTGGCGAAGAGGGCGGCGAGAGCGATCGAGGTGCGGTTCATGAGAGCCTCCGGGTTCCTGTCGGCCGCTGCGACCGAGGTGTTTGTTTCTGACACCAGGAACATTCCCGTGCTCGATGACAGTCGACCGTCAGCCGGCTGACTGTCCGATTGTCAGCTTCCTGACACTTGCCAGGCGAGGCGCCGACTGACTGAGGCGGCGTCAGATCCGCACAGGGCAGGCAATCGGAGCGAGCGCGGGTGCGCAGGGTGCTACCCCTGGCCGGACGGGTCGATGCCCACGCCCGACCAGGAGGTCTGTGGTGGCGGGTGAGTGCGGTCCATCTGACGGTAGATCAGTTCCCTGACTCACCAGATTTCACCGGTGGCCAGATGTTCCCGCGCCAGACTCACCTCCTGCTCGGACAAGGGACCGCCGGTGCTCTCGAGAAGGTCGGTGATCAGCAGGGTGAGCGCATCGCTGCGGACCTTGGCGCGGGCGGCCTCGTTCAGCCAGTCGTTCAACGACTCGGCCCGGTGCGCCGCGACGTCCTGCAGTGCCTGTTCGGCGAGGGCCACGTCGAGGCGCATGGTCACCCGCACGCGGCCTGCGGCGCGTGCCTCGAGTCGGCGCAGGGCAGAGATCTTCACGGCAGCTCCCGGAACTGGTGGGGGACGGCGGCCCGCGGCCTCCGGCCGCTCGGCGGTGCTGTGGCACACGCAGCGGGGCCGTTCCCCGGCCGGGGACCCGCACCGGACCGCCCGTCCGCGTCGTTGAGGTCGGACGGCCCGGCGGGGTGGTGCGCCGCCCACGCTGGGGCGAGCATCTTCATGTTGGCCATGGGGTGCCGGCCGGCGCCATCGGTCTGCGCCGCAAGGGCGAGCCTGCTCACGTCTGCGTCCCCCGGCTCGGATCTACGTCTGGACCGACCCTCGGTGGCGCTCCCGGTTGCGGCGGGTGGCGCTGCGCGGTTTTCGGGGCCCGGGGTTCGGCGCCACCACCACGGGACGCGTTCCCCCGGTGTCCCCGGGGTCGGTTGCTCACTTCGACTGACCCAGGGGACTATTCGGTTCCATCGGACGGACCAGTTCTTTCTCCGCCGTTCGGGCCATATGCCGGGAACCGGTACGGATACGGCCACGTCTGACCCGCAACGCAACGCAAATCGGCGACCTCGTCCCGAGTCCCGCTCGTCCGCCATCGGGGGTGACCGTGTTCGACCCGGTCGACACCGCGCGCCGTCTCGAGGCGCTCCTGACGGGCCGGCGCTGGCACGCGGCCGACCTCGGGCTGCTCGAGGTGACGACGGCGGTCGCGTTGCGGACGGCCTGGCCGGTGTGTCTGCGGCTGCGGGTGGAGTGCGACGAGTGGCCCGCGCACCAGTTGTTCGAGGTGGAGTTCGCCCTCGCGGACACAGTTCGAGGGGCGACGCCGACCGGGAACGCCGAGTCGCTCGCCGAGGACGCCATGGTCCGCATCGAACGGAGTCTGGGCGGGGCCGAGGTCCCCGGAGTGACGGCGACAACCTGACCCAGGCGCCCCGACGCCGTCCGGGCCTATGCAGGAAAACCCTTGCGCTGCAAGCGATTGGACGATTCTCCCAGCCGATGCCAAGCCGGCGCATTGTTTCGATGCCCGAACATAACGCTCCGGCATCACCGTTCCGGTCGGGCTCATGACGTCCTGGTTCGCGGGGGACTCTGACGGAGAAATGTCAGTACCCGATCCACAAGGAGCTCCGGAATGTCCTCTCCGATCCTTGGCCGGGCCGCGCTCGTACGCAGAGGGATGGCGATCCCGGCGGGCGTGGGCCTGAGCCTTCTGCTGTTGACCGCATGCGGCGGTGCGAGTTCCACCGCGGCGCCCGCATCCGCCGCGACGGGCTCGAACGCCGCGACCACCCCGGCCGCTCACGTCCCGAACGGTGTGAGCGGGCAGATCATGTCCGTGACCGGTCAGGTGCTGCAGGTGCAGGGCCCGGCCGGGCAGACCGCGGTCAACTGGACCGATTCCACGGCGCTGTCCCAGGTGATGCCGGCCGCCGAGTCCGACCTCGCGGTCGGCAAGTGCGTCCAGGTTCGGCAGGCCGGCGCGGGCAGTGGTGGCGCAGCCACCGCGGCTGATCCGACCCAGCCGCTGTCGGCCGGCACGATCGTCATCAGCGACCCGGTCAACGGCGCCTGCCTGCGGACGGGTGGCGGCGGTGGCGG
The DNA here is from genome assembly GCA_036269075.1 of Sporichthyaceae bacterium. Lineage (NCBI taxonomy): Bacteria > Bacillati > Actinomycetota > Actinomycetes > Sporichthyales > Sporichthyaceae > Sporichthyaceae bacterium. The sequence continues at coordinate 7,924 of DATASX010000065.1, read as the reverse complement.
TGGCGGCGGCGGCGCGCGGACCGGGATGGCTCGCATGGGCGGCGGGGTCCGCGGCACGGTGGCCTCGATCGCCGGTGACACGATGACCGTCACCCCGACGGCTCGGCCCGGTTCCTCGACCGCCCCCGCCGACACGACCCCCCGGACGATCACGTTGACTCCGTCCACGGACTACAGCCGGATCGGGTCCGCCACCAGCGGCGACCTCACCGTCGGCAAGTGCGTGGCCGCGTTCGGTACTCCCGCCAACGGCGGGATCGACGCGAAGACCGTGATCGTGCGGCCCGGCGGCGCTCCGTGCACCGGCGCGGGCACAGCGATGTCCGGCGCCACCTCGACGCCGGCGCCCGGCCTGGACACCTCGGGCCCGGCCACTGCCGCGCCGTCGGACAACACCTCGGACACCTCGACCCCGGCTTCCGCGGGTGACTCCTCGCCCACGGGTACCTCCGGCGGGTACTGAGCCACGCAACGGTCGGCCACCCCGCCCTGACCTCCGGTCAGTGCGCGGGGTGGCCGACTGTTGGCGGCGCAGGTTCAGCCTCGGCCGCGTCGGCTCAGCAGCAGCACCACGCCGCCGACGCCGACCAGGAAGCCGAGCACGACCCCGATGCGGGTCTCGTCCGGTGTCAGCGGCAGACACTGCAGGGCTACCACGGCCGCCAGCAGCAGGAGCCCGGCGACCCGCCGTCGGCTGCCGGGCAGACCGCGACGCACCTCGGGGCTCAGGATGTTGGCGAGCTGCCACGCCGCGACCACGGCGAGCGCCACGGCGGCCGTAAGGATCTGGTGTCGCGGCACCGCACTCCTGCCCGAGATTCCGACCTCGGTTGGACGCGTGAGAGCCCCGTCCCGTTCGCGTGTTTCGGCGTTGCCGGCGGTCGGCTCGGCAGCGCGGCGATTCGCCTCCCCACAATGCGGATTCGCGAAGTAGAGTCGGGTCGGGTGATAGGGGCTGCACGGGGGCAGCCTCGGCTCACGGATCGGGGGCGTTGCAATGCCGTGCGGGATGCCGGACTCGACGTCCGATCTCGGGGTGGAAGGTACGGCGGGTCCGCAGGTCCGCATGACCGGCGACCTGGACACCAGCGCCGCCGACGAACTGGCGAGCAGGCTGCAGTCGGTGCCGGTCGGGCCGCATGCACTGACGGTCGACCTGAGGTCGGTAACCTATGTCGACAGTGCTGCGGTCGCGGTGCTTTACCGGCACGTGCGCCGCGGGCTGCGGATCCTCGTGCGCGACGGCACGGCGGTCGCGATGGTCATGCGCATCTGTGGGTTGACCGCCGTGTGCGACGTGCGCTTCCTGCCCGCCTGACCGGATCCGGAAGTCCGTTCAGTTCTCCGGGTCCACGTCGCCACGCCCGGCGCCTGTCTCTGACCGGGATCCTCCCGAGAGCGATCTGAGGCCCGTCAGTCGGGTTGGGCCGGTCGGGTGAAATAGCCGCGGCGCTGCCCCGTGGAGGGTCATCGGGCGGGCGAATCGGCCGGCGGCGCGGACCCACGGCGTGTCTTGCTGCTTGGTGAGCGACCGGCGGTTCGGGCCGGTCCGGGTCCCGGGGGTGGGTGGCGATGGTGCGTGGCGTCCGCTTGTACTGGGCAGGTGGCTGGGGTCCGAAGGCTGCCCTCACGGTGTCGCTGTTGGCCGGCGGGATCAGCCTGCTGAGCGCCGGGTTCGTCCCGACCACCCACTTCGCCGCGGTCGCCCAGAGCCAACCCATCCGCCACCACCACGACGGGCACGGCAACACCGGGCAGCACGACCACGGCAACTACAACACCGGTGACTACGACGGTGGCAATTACAACACCGGTGACTACGACGGTGGCAACTACAACACCGGTGACTACGACGGTGGGAACTACAACACCGGCGACTACGACGGCTGATCCGCCGCGCGGTCGCCACTCTGCGTCCGCGCTGCACGCTTCAGTGCGTTTGACGAACCAGCCATTCAGTCGGCGAAGTGGCGCCGGGAGTCAGCGCGCCCCAACCGCGGGTTGCGCCGCTGCGACGATCGGCTTGGGCGGGCCGTCGTGCCACTGACACATGACCCAGTAGCTGTCGCGTTTGCACGGATCAGGTTCGTCCCCCGCTCGAGCGCCGGCCAGCACGTGCGGCAGTGCGGCGCCGCACGTCGAGATTCCGGCAGCCAGTGCGACACCCGCGCCGACGCGCCGAAGGAGGCTTCGGGGTGTGTTGGTCTTCATCGGGTCCCCTTTCTCTGCTGAGCACGCGGGCCGGTGCGGCACCCTCGGTGCACCGAACTTCGGCGACCGCGCGCCATGATCGACAGCAGGTACGTACCAGACCCACGGTTTCGTCACGGTTTCGCCGATCGGCAACCGAACAGCCTGTGGAGCAACGAACATGACGAAACGTCAGATTCGATCGGGAATTAGAAACAGGCCGGGGCATGCCTGGACCTGCGGCGGCCGTCGGCTCCGCAAGCAGACTAATATCAATCAATCAATTGCGCAAACAAAATACTGAGCTGGCCCGCCTCGCCGGCGGTCCGGCGGCTCCAGGTGCGCCACCAGGTCCGCGCGTCGGCCCGGATGTTACTCATCGGTAGGGCGAGCTTTCAGCCTACTTCGGGCTCACCTGTTGCGTCTGTGCATGGATACAGAGCCTCTGACATCTGACGCGCCGTCAGCGCAACGCGCAGCCGGCGACCTCACGTTCTGGGTCGGCGCGGCGTCTACGGGGCAGGAACGCGAGCAAGGAGGAGATCGTGCAGTGCATGGCAGGCTGAGCGCCGTGACCGGCAAACCGCCGTTCGACCAGGTGGTGTCCGTGCACGGGCCGGCCATTCTTCGGGTGTGCCGGGCGATGCTCGGCTCGCCCACCGATGCCGAGGACGCCTGGGCGGAGACATTCCTGGCCGCGTTGGAGACGTATCCCCCACTGCCCGCGGACGCCAACGTCGAGGCGTGGCTGGTGACCATCGCGCACCGCAAGGCCATCGACCTGATGCGCCGCTCGGCGCGGCGCGCCACGCCTGTGGCCGAACTGCCATCGACCCCCACCGAGGACCAGCGGCGCGACCTGGACCTGCATCGCGCACTGACCGCGTTGCCAGACAAGCAGCGCTACTGCGTCGTCTACCACTACCTGATCGGCCTGCCCTACGAAGAGGTGGCCGGGATCGTCGGCGGCTCCGCCGCTGCCGCTCGCCGTGCTGCAGCCGACGGGATCGCCAATCTTCGCAAGTCCGAGGGACTGATCCGATGAACCGAAGCGCGCAGGACATCAGCCGGCTGCTGAGTACCTCCGGCGTGGGCGCGGGCGAACTCGGCGTGCTGCGGATGCGTCTGGCCGAGCGTGCCGAGCAGGCGGGTCTGCTGGACATCGCCTACCGCACGATCGACTCGCCACTGGGCACGCTGCTGCTGGCCGCCACGCAGGTCGGCGCTGTCCGCATTGCCTACGAGCGGGAGGGCCTCGATGACGTGCTGGCGACGCTGGCCACCAGGATCAGCCCGCGGATCCTCACCGCACCGCGTCGCCTCGACTCGGTGGCCCGGCAACTCGACGAGTACTTCGCGGGCGGCCGGCACGGCTTCGACGTGGCGCTGGACCTCTGCCTGGCCACGGGTTTCCGACGCCGGGTCCTGGAACACCTGCCGGTCATCGGCTACGGGCACACCGCCAGCTACGCCGCGGTAGCCGCCGCTGTGGACAATCCGAAGGCCATGCGCGCGGTCGGCACCGCGTGCGCCACGAATCCGTTGCCGCTGCTGCTGCCCTGCCACCGGGTGGTGCGCTCCGACGGCGGCACCGGGCAATACGTCGGCGGCGCCGCGGCCAAGCAAACCCTGCTGGACCTCGAGGCCACAGCGTGAGCCGGCGCCGGGAGCGGGTGGACGAGCGGCTGGATTTGAACGACTGGGCGGCGATCGCCGACGAACTCGGCGAGCACGGCTGTGCCGCTACCGGTGAACTGCTCACCGCCTGCGAGGCCGCGGAACTGGTTGAGCTCTACGAGCAACCGGCGGCGTTCCGGTCGACTGTCGACATGGCCCGGCACCGGTTCGGGGCGGGCCAGTACCGGTATCTGGCCTATCCGTTGCCGTCGGCGGTGGAGGACCTGCGCCGGGCGCTGTACCCACGGCTGTTGCCCGTCGCCCGGGACTGGTGGAGCAAGTTGGGCCGACCTGCCCCGTGGCCCGACGACTTCGACGGCTGGCTGACGCAGTGTCACGAAGCGGGTCAGCAACGGCCGACGCCGCTGATCCTGCGCTACGGACCGGGGGACTGGAACGCACTGCACCGCGACCTGTACGGCGATCTGGTGTTCCCGCTGCAGGTGGTCGTCAACCTGACCGAACCCGGGGCCGATCACGTCGGCGGGGAGTTCGTACTGGTCGAACAACGCCCCCGTGCACAGTCGCGGGCGACCGTCACCACGCTGCCGCTCGGGTGCGGCCTGATCTTCACCACCCGCGACCGGCCGGTGCCGTCCGCGCGGGGCTGGTCGGCGGCGCCGGTCCGCCACGGCGTCTCGACGATCCGCAGCGGGCTACGCGTCACCCTGGGCATCCTGTTCCACGACGCGGCCGGATAGGCCAAGATCATCCGTTCGACCGCACACGGATATGGTGCGCAGCGTGTCCGTGGCCGGTAAGCAGAGGGTCATCGGTGTCGACGTGGCCCGGGGCATCGCGCTGCTGGGCATGTTCGCGGTTCACGTTTTCCCGACGTTCCACAGCAACGGCACACCGACGTTGGTGATCCAGGTCGCCGGTGGCCGGTCGGCGGCGACATTCGCGGTGCTGGCCGGCGTCGCGCTCGCGTTTCTCAGCGGCGGGCGACAAGCCGTCCGGGGCACCGATCGGACCGCCGTCTCGGCGGGCTTGTTGGTCCGGGCGGCCCTCATCGGCGCGATCGGCCTGTCGGTCGGCCACTTCCGGCAGGCGGACGTGATCCTCGTCCAGTACGCGGCCTTGTTCGTGCTGGCACTGCCGTTCCTGGGTTTGTCCCGACGGATGCTGGCTGGGGCGGCCGGGATCGTCGTAGCCGTCGCGCCGATCGTGCTCGTCTGGGCGTTCGGCCACGAGCTCGGCCACGATCCCGGCGACGACGACAACCCGACGGCAGGCATGTTGCTGCACCCACGGGCGTTGGCGAAGGTGCTGCTGATCAGCGGGTCCTACCCGGTGATCGCCTACCTGGCCTACATCCTGGTCGGGCTGGCGATCGGGCGCAGCGACCTGAGCTGCGCACGGGTGGCCCGACGTCTGCTTGCGGGCGGCCTAGCGCTGGCCGTGGCCTCGTGGGCGGTCGCCGACTGGATCACGTTCCACCTCGGTGGATTGGACCGGCTTGCCGATGCGGCAGGTGATGCGGGACCCGGTCGCGCGCGAAACGTGATCCTGTGGGAGCCGATCCCGCCGGACCAAGCGAACTGGTGGTGGCTGGGTCTGCGTGCGCAGCACTCGAACTCGACGCTGGACCTGCTGCACACGATCGGGTGCGCGATGGCGTTGCTGGGCCTGGCGTTGCTGGTCTGCCGGGTCCCGGTGATCGCGAGACTGCTTCACCCGCTGGCCGCGGCGGGCAGCATGACGCTGACCCTCTACACAGCCCACCTGTTCGTTCTGCGAACAGGTATCCTCGCCGAGGAGTTCGTCGACCTTTTCGTGCTTCTGGCCGTCGGATCGTTGGTGTTCGCGGTTGCGGTACGTGCCGTCGCCCGGACCGGACCGGTGGAGCTCCTCGTCAGCCGCGCCGCCAACGCGACCCGCCGCAGCGTCCGGGCCCGGTTGGCGGCAGTGCCCGGCTTCACGGCATCGGCAGGGCCGCCGCCCGAGCGGATCTGACTGGTAATCAGAACTGGTTCAGAGGTCGATGATGATCCGCTCGCCCTTGGCGCGGGACACGCACAACGCCATGCAGGAGTTGGCGGCCCGGGTCTCCGCCGGCAGAACCGCGTCGCGATGTTCGATCTCGCCGTCCAGCACCGGCGTGATGCAGGTTCCGCAGACCCCTTGAGAGCAGGAGAACGGCACGAGGATCTCGTTGGCCGCCAGCACGTCGAGGATCTGCCGGTTGGCCGGCACCCGCAACGTGAGGCCGCGACGGGCCAGCACCAGGTCGAACGGACGGGTGTCGGTATGGTCCAGCACCGGCGCGGCGAACGACTCCCGGTGCACGGCGTCCAACGGCCAGGCTTGGTCGAGGGCCCGCCCGGTCACCCAGTCCATGAACCCGGCCGGCCCGCAGACGTACAGGGCGCTGCCCGGCGTCCAGTCGCCGAAGTCCTTCTCGGGGTCGAGCGAACTGCGGCCCGGCGTAGCGTCCAGGTGGACGCGCACTGCGTCGGCGAACGGGGTCTGCGCCAACTCCGCGACGAACGGCAGCGAGTCGGCGTCCTGCCCGCACACGTGCAGCACGAACGGGATCTGCTGTGCCCACAACCGGTGGGCCATCGACAGCAACGGGGTGATGCCGATGCCGCCGGCCACCAGCACGTACCGCTGGGCGCCCACCATCTCGAAGTTGTTCCGCGGTTCGCTGATCGTCACGATCGTGCCCGGCTGCAGGGTCTCGTGGACCTCGATCGACCCACCGCGGCCGTTCGGTTCGGGCTTGACCGCGATGCGGTAGGTGCCATCGCCCGAGGCGTTGCACAGCGAGTACTGCCGGATCCGGCCGCTGGGCAGGTGCACGTCGACGTGCGAGCCCGGGGTGAAGTCCGGCAGGTCGCCGTCGACCGGACCGAGCAGGAACGAGACGGTTCCGGCTCCGCCGACCGGCCGGGCCTCCAGAACCTGTGCCGGCAGGCGGTTGTCATAGGCCGCCCGCGGCGCCTCGATGGGACCCGGGCCGCGGAACAGGCCGCGCTCCGGGATGCCGACGGTCCTCAGCACGGAGTCCGACAGCTCCCACAGCTTGTGGTAGCGGTGGAACGGGATGTGCGGCAGCGCGTGATGCATGCAGTGATCGCTCTGGCCGAGCATGTAGACCTTGCCGATCCGGCTGCTGCGGACCCGCACCGTGGACTGGAACGGCGCCTCCTGCCAGTTCGAGCCCTCCGGGTGCTGGATGTGCGCGAACAGGTAGACCAGCACCAGTAGGCCGAGTTTCTGAGGCACGAGCCAGACCAGCAGGAAGTCCACGCGCCACGGGGAAATGAGCATCGCCGCCTGCACGCCGACGTAGGTGGCCACGCTGGCGACGAACATCGCCCGCTCCCGCACCGGCCGCCGGTGCCACAACTTGCGGATGTACCAGGCGGCCCAGATCTCCACCGGGCCGATGAGCACCAGCGGCAGGATCGGCTTCGGTGCCTTGACGAACAGGTCGTCCGGGTCCCGGTCCGGGTCGCCCACCCAACGGTGGTGCTCCATGTGGAGGATCCGGTAGACGGTCGTGCACAACCCCGGCACGAGCAACTGGATCGACACCGTGCCGATGAGGTTGTTCACCCGCTCGTTGCGCGAAACGGCTCCGTGCACCGCGTCGTGCTGCGGGGAGAACGACGCGAAGATCGCGAACTGGTTGAGCAGCAGCATCACCACGAACGGGATGTCGCCGTCGAGGTAGGCCCACGTCGCACCGGCGAATGTGGCGTAGCAGATCGCCGTGAGCGCGATGTGGGGCGCGGAGAACAACGGCTTGCGGGCGATCGCCGGGTATCTCGGGTCCTGCACGACGCGGGACAGCACCTGGCGGACCGACGGATTCGCGGTGATCGTCATCGGATTAATCCTTGTGTGGTCGGAAAAACCAACCCGGCCCCGCGCGGCTCGATGGAGGCGGCGGGGCCGGGTCCGGGTGTTACTTGTTGGTGTAGATGATGAACTGGTCGCTGTCGGGGGCGAAGCCGTTGGGGGATCCGTCGGGGTTGGAGACGGTGTTGGTGGAGGTGTACTTGTACATGAATTCTCGGCCCTGGCCGTAGTCGTGGCTCCAGTTGTC
>DATASX010000064.1 GCA_036269075.1 Sporichthyaceae bacterium | reverse complement strand
CCCGGAACGGTGATGCCCTGCGTGCCGTCGACGAAGTCGACGAGCTGACCCCTCGCGTCCGGTTGGGTCCGCACCGCGATCATCGATGATCGCAGTGCTCACTCTCATACGCGGGACGTCAGATCCGGGCGCCCGTGACGACAGCTCACGCATGACAGTGCCCCGTCCGCTCATCGATGAGCGGACGGTGCCCGGACAGACGAACGGCGCGGTGCCGGGGGCCCTCTCCGGCGGGAGAGGGGTCCGGGACCACGCCGTTCGCGGCGTCAGGCGACGCCCGAGTCTTTTCCCCTGGCGACCACACCGAACCGCGGCGGCGGCTCGATGGCGGTCCGGCGTTCCTCTACCGACGGCGGTCGGTACAGGCCCGCCGAGGAGGATCAGTGGTCGAAGCGGTTGACCTGCTGCGGGATCGTGCCGGCGAGCAGGTTGCGGACCTCGGACTCGCGGTACCGGCGGTGACCACCCAGGGTACGGATCGAGGTCAGCTTGCCGGCCTTGGCCCAGCGAGTGACGGTCTTCGGGTCGACACGGAACATCGTGGCAACCTCGGCCGGGGTGAGCAGAGCCTCGGTGTCGGGAGTGTGAGCGTTCATGGCGGGCCTCCTAGTCGAGCGACCTTGTGTCGTCTCGTGACAAAGATGGTGCCTCAGGAGCCTGATGTCCGAAATGGTCCGAGCGGATCATTTCGGGTTGGACGTCCGGCCGGCAGTCGCATCAACCGAACGGGTGATAGCAACTGCTTTTCCTGCGTTGTGGCATCGGTCGGCTGTCTGCGGCGCCGGGGCGGACATCGTCCGTTCCCATGCTCAGTACGGCCAACACGGGTCGTGCCGCTAGATCCGGAGGAGGACCGAACCGCGCTCTTCGTGTCTACATCGAGGATACGGTTGGTATACGAATGGTCAACTCAAATGACCATATTGAGCGTAAGAACGCCAACGATTCACCAAACGGCGGTATGTCTGGACAGCCGTCTCCATTTCCCCTCCGGCCAACGCCGCAAGGGCTTCGGAAATCTCGGCAATCGAATCGACCGCTATCAGATCTTCATCTGTGGGTAGCCCGATCAGGCCACCGTGATCGAGTTCCACCCAGCTCTTCGGGTGAAATGCCTCCAGCCAACTGCCGACCTCGCGGATCCCGTCCACGAGCAGTCCCGCGCCGATGGTCCGCGTCAGCGTGGCCAGACAACGGGCGATGCGCTGCCGCGCCGAGCCCATCGCGGTGAGGTGGTAGAGCCGGTGGACGACCGGCTCCCGGGTGGCCACCGCGGAGTCCGCACGCACCACCCGACGATCGCCGGTGGAGAACGCGACCATCCAGGCCAGCGGTATCTCCCAAGGGCTGCTGCGGATGTGCGCGGCAGCGCCCGGATTAGCGGCCCGCCAATCGGCGAACTCGCGCTCGGCCGCAGCCACGACCGACGGCGGCCAGCAGGCATCCAGCGTCGGGGCGGGCAGCTCGTCGCGGCACTCCTCCAAGGCCTGCCAGCAGCGCAACCTCCGCTGCCACGGGCACCCGAACTGCGCGCCGTCGACGGTGATCACCAGGACCTCACCGCCCTCGGACGCGGGCGCCGGGTGCGGCGGGACCGCGATCGCCGCGCGCAATCCGGCCAGCCGCTCCAGCGCCGGCGCATCGTCCGGATCCCCGGCCGGCTCGGTGGCCCAGTGCCCCCAGTCCCAGCCGGCCGCCGCCAGCACCTCGACCGGCTCGTACACCCGAAGCGTGGCCACGTACGGGACTCCGGACCAGCTCATCGGCCCTGCCCTTCCCGAGCACCCGAGGCCGACCGTCCGCCGGTGGGCAGATCAGGCGCGACGTACCCTCGAACCAGGAGTTCCTGTTCGAAGCCCGCTCCGGCTCGGGAGGCACCGCCGTGACTGACCGTCAGAATGCTGGTCCCGCAGCCGAGATGCTGCTGTCGCAGGCCGCACGGCACGAGCAGGTCGTGTTCTTCCACGACCCGGACAGCGGCCTGCGCGCGATCATCGCGATCTACTCGACGGCACTGGGCCCGGCCCTCGGGGGCACCCGGTTCTACCCGTACCCGTCGGTCGACGAGGCGTTGGCCGACGTGCTCGCGCTGTCCAAGGGCATGGCGTACAAGAACGCGTTGGCCGGCCTCGACCACGGCGGCGGGAAGGCCGTGATCATCGGCGACCCGCGGACCGACAAGTCCGAGGCCCTGCTGCGCGCCTACGGCCGCTTCGTGGACTCCCTCGGCGGGCGCTACGTCACCGCCTGCGACGTCGGGACCTACCCGGTCGACATGGACCGGGCCGCCCGCGAGTGCCGCTACGTGACCGGCCGCTCGCCGGAGTACGGCGGCGCGGGCGACTCCTCGGTGCTGACCGCCTGGGGCGTCTACCAGGCGATCCGGGCCTGTGCCGAGCACACCTGGCACGAACCCTCGCTGCTGGGACGCCGGGTCGGTGTGGCCGGCGTCGGAAAGGTCGGACGCCGGCTGGTCGGCCACCTGGTCGACGAGGGCGCCGAGGTACTGATGACCGACGTGTCCGGCGCGGCACTGGCCGCGGTCCAGGCCGATCACCCCCAGGTGCGGGTGATCGGCGACGTCGAGACGCTGACGGCGGCCGACCTCGACGTCTACGCGCCGTGTGCGCTGGGCGGGGCGCTGGACGACCGAACCGTGGCTTCGTTGTCGGCCCGCATCGTGTGCGGCGGCGCGAACAATCAACTCGCCCACCCGGGGATCGAGAAGAGCTTGCAGGACCGGGGAATTCTCTACGCCCCGGACTACCTGGTGAACGCCGGTGGGGTCATTCAGGTCGCCGACGAGTTCGCGGGGCTCGGCGCCGGCGGGTTCTCCTTCGACCGGGCCAAAGCTCGGGCCGAGGCGATCGGGACCACGACCAGCCGGGTGTTCGCGATCGCGGAGGCCGACGGGGTCCCTCCGGCGGTGGCCGCCGACCGGCTCGCCGAGCAGCGCATGGCCGACGTGGGCCGGTTGCGCACCATCCTGCGCCCGCAGGCCCGCTGAAATGTCGCCACCGCCGTGCGGACGCGGGTTGCGTATCACTCGGACCGACGGAACAGGTACGGTAGGAGACAGCAGCGCGACCGGTTCGGGTGACGAAGCCCCTCCGGCCGCCGGGTAAGTGTGTTCCAGACCGTGCCGCGACAGGCCTCCGGGGCCTCGCAGAGGGGGTCGAGCCATGGGGCGCGGCCGAGCTAAGGCCAAGCAGACGAAGGTTGCCCGCGAGCTCAAGTACAGCAGCGGCGGCACCGATCTCGATCGCCTGCGGGCTGAGCTCGTGACGGGCGAATCCGACTCGGTGGAGGAAGCCGAGGAAGAGGACGAGGAAGACCCGTACGCGAAGTACGCGCCCAAGGACGATCCTTACTCCGACGAGCGTCGCTCCGGCTGAGCCACCCACCCAACCACCGGCACTTGTGCTGCCTGTCCCACCTATCAGCGCGCCTCGATACGTGGGACAGGCAGCACAAGTGCGGGTGGTTTGCTAGGGGTGCTCGCCGTGCAGGACGGCTCGGCCGGTGCCGGCCACGATCCGCCCGAGGTGCCAGGCCGCCAGGTCGCGCCTCGCCAACCGGTCCAGTACAGCGTCGGCGGCCTCGGCCGCCACCACCGCAACCATCCCGACGCCCATGTTCAGTGTGCGCTCCAGCTCGGCACGCTCCACCCGGCCCATCGCGCCGACCAACCCGAAGATCGGCGCCGGCGTCCAGCTCGTGCGGTCCAGTTCGGCGTCGACCTCGGCGGGCAGCACCCGCTCCAGGTTCCCCGCCAGTCCCCCACCGGTGACGTGGCACAACGCGTGCACGTCCAGCGCAGGCCCGTCGGCCCCGGCCCGCAGCAGCGCCAGGCAGTCCAGGCTGTAGACCCGGGTCGGCTCGAGCAGCTCCTCACCCAAGGTCCGGCCCAGCTCGGGTACCTGCCGGTGCACGTCCCAGCCGGCCGAGGTGAAGAACACGTGCCGGGCCAACGAGTACCCGTTGGAGTGCAGCCCGGAGGCGGCCATCCCGATCACGACGTCGCCGGCGCGGACCCGGTGGGCGCCGAGCAGGTCCGGCTCGTCGACGACCCCGGTGCCCGCGCCGGCCAGGTCGTACTCGTCCGGGCCGAGCAGCCCGGGGTGCTCGGCGGTCTCGCCACCGACCAACGCAGCCCCGGCCCGGCGGCAACCTTCGGCGATCCCGGCCACCAGCGCCGCGATCCGCTGCGGCACCACCCGGCCACAGGCGATGTAGTCGGTCATGAACAGCGGCTCGGCGCCACACACCACCAGGTCGTCGAGCACCATCGCGACCAGGTCGATGCCGACCGTGTCGTGGACGTCCATCCGCTGGGCGACCGCGACCTTGGTCCCGACCCCGTCGGTCGAGGTGGCCAGCAGCGGTGCGCGCATGCTCTTCAACGCGTCGGCCCGGAACAGCCCCGCGAAGCCGCCGATGCCACCCAGCACCTCCGGCCGTCCGGCCTTGGCGATCGAGGCCTTCATCAGCTCGACGGCGCGGTCGCCTGCCTCGATGTCGACACCGGCCGCCGCGTAGGTGACAGCACTCGTTGCGCGCTTGTCGCTCGCGGTTGCGGCCATCAGGTGCGCACCGGCGGGATCTCGTGGGTCGGCAGCTGCACCGTGGCACCCTCCAGGACGCCCTTGCCGAGTAGTTCCGGGTCCGGCAGGCCGATCGGGTACTGGCCGGTGAAGCAGGCCGTGCAGAGCTTGTCGCGTTCGATCGTGGTCGCGGCGATCAGGCCGTCGAGCGAGATGTAGGCCAGCGAGTCGGCCCCGACCGAGGCCCGGATCTCGTCGACCGAAAGCCCGCTGGCGATCAGCTCGGCCCGGGTCGCGAAGTCGATGCCGTAGAAGCACGGCCACATCACCGGCGGCGAGGAGATCCGGATGTGCACCTCGCGGGCGCCGGCTTCGCGCAGCATCCGGACCAGTGCCCGCTGGGTGTTGCCGCGCACGATCGAGTCGTCGACGACGACCAGGCGCTTGCCGGCGATGACCTCGCGCAGCGGGTTCAGCTTCAGCCGGATGCCCAGCTGCCGGATCGTCTGGGACGGCTGGATGAACGTGCGTCCGACGTAGGAGTTCTTGACCAGCCCCTGCGCGTAGGGGATCCCGGACTCCTGGGCGTAGCCGATCGCGGCCGGGGTGCCGGACTCCGGGGTGGCGATGACCAGGTCGGCCTCGACGGCCGCCTCCTGCGCCAGCCGCCGGCCCATCTCGACCCGGGCGGCGTGCACGTTGCGCCCGGAGATCTCGGTGTCCGGCCGGGCCAGGTAGACGTACTCGAACACGCAGCCCTTGGGCGCGGCCGGGGCGAACCGTGTGGTGCGCAGACCGTCCTCGTCGATCGCGATCAGCTCGCCCGGTTCGATCTCACGCACCCGGGCCGCGCCGACGATGTCCAGCGCGGCACTCTCCGACGCGATCACCCAGCCGCGCTCGAGCCGGCCCAGCACCAGCGGTCGGACCCCCTGCGGGTCGCGGGCCGCGTAGAGCGTGGACTCGTTCATGAACACCAGCGAGTACGCCCCGCGCAGGGTCGGCAGCACGTCGAGCGCGGCGGCCTCCAACGAGCGGCTCGGGTGGCCGGCCAGCAGTTCGGTGATCAGGTCCGTGTCGGTGGTCGCGATCGGGTGCTCGCGGTTCCGGTCGGTCGGCTTGGCGGCCGCCGCGACCCGAGCGGCAAGGTCGCCGCTGTTGGTCAGGTTGCCGTTGTGGGCCAGCGCCGCCGAACCGGTCGCGGTGGACCGGAACGTGGGCTGGGCGTTCTCCCAGCGGGAACCGCCGGTGGTGGAGTACCGGGTGTGGCCGATCGCCAGGTGGCCCCGCAACGAGTTCAGCGTGGCCTCGTCGAAGACCTGCGGCACCAGGCCCATGTCCTTGTAGACGACGACCGAGTTGCCGTTGGACACCGCGATCCCGGCCGATTCCTGGCCCCGGTGCTGCAGGGCGTAGAGGCCGAAGTAGGTGAGCTTCGCGACTTCCTCACCGGGGGCCCAGACTCCGAAGACTCCGCAGGCGTCCCGCGGACCCTTCTCGTCGGACAGCAGGTCGAACGAGAGCATTCCGTCGCCTCGAGGCACG
>DATASX010000063.1 GCA_036269075.1 Sporichthyaceae bacterium | reverse complement strand
CCGGAACTGCCGCACGCCGCAAGCACCAGCGCCGCGCTGACGACGAACGGAACGGCAGCCGCCTTTCTGCCGATCAACTTCATAGTTTCTCCTCTAGTTCGGATGACTGAGCCGCCCGCGCGAGGAACGAGCACGAGTGGCGTGGCTCGGTCTGGTCCGCCGGGTCCCGGGTGGCCGGCGAAAAGACGACTGTCCCCGTCTGCGCCGATCCGCGACAGATACGGGCTCACAGTGGTGACTGTGACCCAGCACACTGATAACAGACGGTCATCGGTGCAGGCCCGACCCGTGTCGGTCGGCCCCGATCAGGAGTACGGTCCCTCGCGCGGGCCGGTCGACACAGCGCGGGCAGGCCGCCTCGTGGACGGACGAGGAGCGGATGGACCCCTCCGATCGGCACTTGCTGCTCGGCGACGTCGTCGACCGGGTGGTCGACGGTGCGACCGAGGCTGCCGTGGACGCCATCTGGGCCGGTGTTCCCGCCTATGCGGCGAACCCCGACCCGGGCCTACATGCCGAGGTCAGGGCGCACTGCCGGGCGGTGTTCGTGTCCCTGGCCACCACCCTGCGGGAGCAGCGGCCGGCTCGGCTCGAGGACTTCCCGATGACGGTGCGGGCCGCGATGCGCCGGGTCGAGCAGGGCATCGTGCTGGCCGACTTCATCCGCGCCTTCCAACTGGGCCAGGGCGCGATGTGGGCGCAGTTGCGGGCCGCCGCCGAGGAGGACCCCGCGCTCCGACCGGTGATCCTGGACGTGGTCGGCCCGCTCATGCAGGTCGTCGAGGCGGGCAGCGTCGCGGCGGCCACCACCCACCTGGAGGCCGAGCAGTTCCGACTGGCCGACCGGGACCGACTGCGTCGCGACCTGGTCGAGGACCTGATCGCCGGGCGGGTGCCGCTGACCGTGCCGCGCATCGGTCTGCTGCGAACGGTCGGCCTGTCCGACGGGGCCGAGTTCGTCGTCGCGTCCGGTGCGCTGGACAGCGGGGAGGACGACGCCGGTCTGCTGCGGACGCTCGCGGACGCGGTCCACGGCGTGACCGCGGGCGGTTCGCCGGGCATCCAGGCGGTGCGTCAGTCCGAACTGATCGCGATCCTGCCGGTCGCCGGAGTCGGCTCCGGTGGCATCGAGTCCGGGCTGCGGGAGTCCGTCAGTCGGCTGCGGGCGACCGGGATCGCCGCGTCGTTCGGCGTGAGCACCACCTACCGGGCCTGGTCGGAGGTGCCGGCCGGCTACTCCGAGGCTCGCACCGCCCGCCAAGCCTGCGCCGGCGGTGCAGTACTGGCGCTGACGTCGCTGTCCCCGGCCGACTACCTCGTGCTGCGTAACGACTCCACCGCCCGCCGACTGATCAACCCGGCGGTCCGCCGCTACCTCGAGGAGGACCTGGCCGAGGGCGGCGAGTACATCCGGACCGTCCTGGCCGTGGCCGCGGACGGGCTCAACGTCCGGGCGACCGCCGAGCGGTTGAACCTGCACGCGAACACCGTCTACAACCGGTTGGACCGGATCGCCGACCGGACCGGCTACGACGCGCGGCGCTACCCGGACATCACCTACCTGGTGACCGCGATCCAGTTGCTCACCCAGCAGCCCGGCGTCAACCACACCTGACGCAGCGTCAGACGGCGATCGCGCGGTCCCCGTCCGCCACCTGCGCCGCGCTGCCCCGTTTCTTGCTGCGATGCCGATCAGGCGTCGAGGTCCGCGGATCCGGCAGGAGTTTCTCCTTGGCCAGCACGTAGCCGCGCATGCCGGTGCGCATCAACGCGACCACCCGCCGGTCCGGTGGACGCAGGCGATGGACCCGCAAAACCGCTTCGCCGTAGAAGGAACAGAGCATCGCCCGGCCGAGGAAGTGCAGCGGGCGCGGGAACCACCGGGCGGCGAACTGCTCGATGACGGCTCGGGTGCACGCCGCGCCGTCCGGCGTCCAGTCCTGGTGGCGCGACTCCCACTCGTCGAGGAACGTCAGCATCGCGGCGAAGTCCGCCGGGAAGCCGGCCACCGGGCCGGTCTCGGTCCAGAACAATTCGGCCATCGCGCACCAGTGCCGATGTGCCGCGATCCGCTGACGGTTCGTGTAACCGGGCAGTCCGGCCAACTGTCGGATCCGGTGGTAGCCCGCGCCCAGGTAGCACAACGTGTAGACGAAGTCCTCAGGGTCGCCGAAGTCGCCCGGGTAACGACGGCTGATGCCGCGGTGCATCTCGTTGACCTGCTCGACCGAGGCGTGGGTGTGCTCCGAGGACGGGCCGTGGGCGAACCAGGTCCAGAAGTGGTGGACGGTCTCGAGTTGCCGGCGGTCGGGGTCGGTGATCACCGGGCCGGTGCCGCCTCGGCCCACCGTCCGGCCGCCGTTGGCGGGCAACATGAAGTTCGGGAAGCTGACGCTGTAGAGGAAACTCATCATGAACTCGTCGACCCAGTACGTCGACGACAACGCCCAGATCCGTTCGTAGTCGACGTCCGGGTCGAGGCGCTCGATCTCCCCGGCGATCCATTTGTACCTGCGGGCCACCGGCCGCCTCCTGAGCTCAGGCGCACACTGTGGCCCGGTTCGGCCACATCGTGCAACATCGGCGCCTTCGGGATCAGGCGGGCGCTCCGTGTCCCGAAGCCCAGCGGGCGGTAGTGGTTCACGCCGGCATCAAGGTCACGGACCGGTAGGATCGGGACCACTCGGGTGCACCCACAGGCAACGTATCGGGTGGTCGTCCGGCGGACGAACATCCGGCCGGCGGTGGCGGACGGTCGGGCGTGGGGCCCCGATTTCTGTGTCGGCCGGGTATGCACTGCCAAGGACGCACATCCGCGCGCCGTGGATCATCCGGAGGGGAGACCGTCGATGACCGAGCCGGTGCCATTCACCGCCGACGACACGCGGTACGCGGTTAGTCTGTCCGATCCTGCCGACCGGGTGGCCAACGCGGAGTGCCGCACGCTGGCGATCATGGTGCTCAGCGGAGCGGCCAGCCTCGAGGAGTTCCAAGCGAACTGTCGGATCGACAACCCGCTGCGCAAGGCCTGACCAGCTCTTAGGGCCCGCACTTTTCTGCGCTGATGGGCGGGTTTGCGTACCCCTTGCCTTCGTCTCGCCTGTGGCTTCCCTCCGTGATCATGGACTGGGTTACCGGCCGCTCGGTAGGGCATCGTGGCCGGTAGGTGCTCCCGCGACCGCGGGTGTGCGGCACGGGACGGGAGGACGGATGACCAGGACGACGGCTTCGCGCGCCGGACGCGCTCTGACGGCGGTGCTGCTGGCAGGTGGCTTTGCCACGGCGGTGTCGGCCTACGAACTCCAGTCGGCAGCGGCGGCCCCGGCGCCCGGGTCGGAAGCGCCGCAGCCGCTGACCGAGTGCGGGATCGCCCAGCTGACCCCGCGGGTCCCGGCCGCCGACCCGGTGCTGGGACGCGCGCAGCAGCTCTTCGACGGTCTGGCCGCGGGGCAGCAGGTCGCGCCGGCGCTTCGGGACGTGTACGCGTCCGACCCGACCGCGCTGAACATCGACCAGCGCCACGAGGTGCTGCTGTTCCTGTCCAGCCTCAACCAGTGCCCGGGCCTGGACCAGAACCTGCAGGCCGACGTGCTCGGCACCTTCGACCGGCTGGCACCGGAACCGGTCACCGCACAGCCGGCGGACGTGCGTGCGGACGACTCCACGGTCGGCGGCGACCCCGACTGGTGCTGGGACGGCAACTGGAACGGCCACCCGTGGTGGTTCCGCCCGTACTGGGACCAGCCGGTGCTGGACCGGCAGGACTGGGTGCGCTGGGGTCACGACCGCGTCGTCGACGTCGCTTGGCTCTGGACCGGCTCGACCTGGGACCAGTACGGGCGCCAGGGCTTGCGCGTGCAACCGTCGCAGCCCTGGCTGCCGACGGTGGTGAGCCGGGCCCGCCTGCCGCACGAACCGGCCCAGCGTGTGCCGGCGGAGCAGGTCTCGGCGCAACCTCCTGCGGCCGCGCCCGCCGCGGCTCCCCGGTAACGAGGCCCGGCGGGTGGATGCTGGTGCTCGTCGAGGACCCGCCGTAGCCAGGAGACGACGAGTGACCGAACCCAACGCCGTCGCTTTCGAGCTTGTGCTCTGCGCAGCGGCCATGCCGAATCCGGCCGACCGCAGCACTGTGGACATGCGTGCCGCCGGCCTGCGACACGCGCCGAGCGGTAGCCCACACGTCGCCGTGGTGTTCGTGAAGGTTCCGCCGGCCAGGTTCGGCGAGACCTTCGACCTGGCCATGGATCTGCTCGACGAGAACGGGGAACAGGTGCACGGTCCGGGACCTTCAGGATCGGTGCCGGTCTGCCGCGACTTCACCATCGAGGTCCCGCAGGCGCAGGCGGGCTCCGGGGCCCAGGTGTGGGCGGGCGCTTATGCGCAGGGCGCGCCGCCGTTGCCGCCCGGCGCGTACCAGTGGCGTGTCGCCCTGGACGGCCAGGTCCGGACGGAGTCCATCTCGACGTAGTCGGCCGGGCCGGATCCGAAGCGTCCGTCACGCAACTCGCTCGGCTGGGTAACAGTTGCGCAAGCAATTGAATATGTGTCGCCGTGCCGGCACGATTCATCCAGGTCGGCGCCCTCGAGGCTCCGAACCCCTCGCTGGGCGCTGACCGGTTCAGGCGGCCGCGGCGCGAGTACCGGTCCGCCGGACCGGAGGGTCGGCTTTGCGCCCCCTCCTGGTTCCCGCCCATCACCCGACCTTCCGTCGGTTCCGGCCGGGGTGGCGGCGCTCGTCCTGAACACGATCGGGTGATTCGACGTCGGCGCCGGGGTGTCCGTCCGATGAATTCGGGTCGAGCCCGGTAGAACCGCTGGAGCACAGCCGCCGACGGTAAGGAGACAGGACATGGGCAAGCTCTGCTCGGCCGCCGCACTGGTGGCCGTCGTGCTCGCCGGTGGGGCGTTCACGACGAGCGCTCACGCGGCGACAGGAACTGAACACACGGTGCCGGCTGCTGACCACACCGTGCCGGCTGACGGCCCGGACTGGTGCGGCCCGCTGCACGACGACAACACGATTCCGCCGCCGCGCAAGCCGGACGACCGGGACTCCGCCCAGGGGCGGCACAGCTCCATGAACGGCGCCTACTGCTCCGGCGATGCCGGTTCGACCCGCAAGCCTGGACCACAGGGCTACTACGCCCCAAAGACCCCTAAGACCCCAAAGGTCGATGCCGGACAACGCAGCGGCGCCGACCAGCCCGGTGCTGCCGATCAGCGCAGTAGCGAGGCCAATCCCAACCCGGCCAACCCGGCCAGCGCGGACCGGCGGGCCGCGACCGGCGAGCCTGCAGGTACCGGGGCCAAGCCCTGAACTGACGCATCGTCAGATCGGTCGAGAAGGACGCCACGCCGAAGGTGTCCTTACTTGCGCAACCAGTTGAATGCTCCTATCGTCCCGAGCGGACCGGATCCCGGACTCGGCCGAGGAGATCGCATGTCCCACAACCGTTTTCCGCTCACCTGCCTGCGCCTGACGACCCTCGGGGTAAGCCTTTGCGCGGCTCTCGTGCTCGGTGCGCCCGTCGCGCAGGCGGCCGTCGGTGCACCGGACGTGGCCGGGCGGCACCACCATTGCGGCAACGACCCGGCCTACAACTCCTCACGCGACCCGCAGTGCCGCTGGATGATGCACCGGTGGCACAAGCACGACCACTGAGTTCTGCGCCCCTGATGTCTCTCAGGGCTCCGCCGGGTCGCCGTAGGCGTGCGACTGGTCGCTGTCGCTCGGCGCGGGCGCCTGATTGCCGCGCAGCAGGTCGAGCGGGCATGGGCCGCTCGAGTCGCAGATCGGGAGCCCGACCGGCCCGGCCTCGGCGGCGATGCTGTGCGGGTGGATCTGCCCGGCGGAGGCATGTGCCGCGCCCACGGTGAGCAGGGCTGAGACGAGCACGGCCGAGGTGAGGCTGACGGCGGTCAGGGCCCTACCGGCCCGGGTGGTCAGTGGCATGCGACGTCCCCCTGCGTGGTGTTCTGTGCTGCGTGGTGTGCTGAGGACGGCCCGTGGGCCGTGATGGCTCTTCGACGCCGAACGGCCGATGCCCGGTTCCCTCATTCGGCGGATTTCTTCGGAAAATTCCGACAACCCGCTTGCGGTCCGGTCCGATCACCTGCTCGGCCGACCCGCCCGTGCTGGACGAATCGCCCGAAAGACGCTCGGAACTGGCCGAACGGAGGACCCCGACCTGGTCGCACGACGCGTCGAACAGGACACCCGACCGGTCGACGGTGCACCGGCGGGCCGCTGGGGGGCGACGTGGGGATTCGGGTCCGAGACCGGCAGGACCGATCACAGCGCAGGCGTGCGCGAGGTTCCCTCGCGGAATTCGACGCCGGGCGCAATCAATTGCCGGAGCCGACGTGGGCTGCCGGCGCGCGGCTCGCGGCTGCCCGCTGGGTCGAGCTCGAGGATCACGTGCGGATCCTGACCGGGGCGCCGGGCGCCCTGGAATTGGCCGAGAAGTGCGCGGACGACGTCGACCTCACGCTGACCCAGGTGGCCCTGCTCGTCACCACGATCCCGATGCCGGGTGCCGACGCGGTCCGCGCCGGTCTGGAATCGGTGCAGTGCGACCTGCGGGCCGGACACCGACCGGACCTGCGACTGATGGCCTGCATCGCCCGCTGGCTGGGCAGCGCGGCCGGCGGCGCCCCTCCGGCCGCCGACTGACGAGCCGTCACTCCAGAACTCGCACCAGCCGGCGAGGCGTCACGGGGCTTCCCACTGGATCGAGGTCAGCCACTGTGTGCCCCGGGTCGTCTGGGCGGCGGACTTCAGCGAGGTCGCCAAGCTCGTCCACGCGTCCGTCGGGTCGAGCGTGGTCGGGTCCGCGGAGAACTCCGAGAGGTCACCGGTGAAGTTGATGGCCGCGCCGTGCACGGCCGCTTTCCCGTACTTGCTGATCTGGGTCCACTGCGCGGCGTTGGCCGCGTAGTAGATCTCCGGCAGTGGCAAGGCCGTGGGCTCGCCCCAGCTGACCTCCCAGACGTCGCGCTGGTTCCATCCGTTGTTGCACGGACCGTTGGTGGCGGTGGTCTGCGGGCAGCCACCGGCGTCGCCGTAGTCGAAGTAGTAGCTCCCGGTGCCTGCCGCGCCGTAGCCGGCGGCCCAACTCAACGCGGCGGCCGGTGAGCTCCACTCGGTCTCCATGTCGTTCGCGCCGTCGACCACGATCCGTTTGGTGATCGGCGCCTCCGCGTTGGCGACAGCGGCCACGACGTTCGCCCAGGTCGCCCCGCCGCTGTTGGTGACGTCCCGCAACGAGTTGTTGGTGCCGATGCCGAGGGTCAGCACGGCCGAGAAGTCGCTGCCCACGCACACGTACCAACCGAGCGCGTAGTTCTCCGTGAGGTTCTCGATCTGGGCGTTGGTCAGTTCGAGCGGGCCGACTACCGGCTTCGTGCCTGAACCGTCGGCGTACTGGCCGCCGAAGTCGAGGATCGTCAGCCGCTGGGCGGCGCCGTGGGTCGCGTCGACTTTCCCGTCCTGGCAACCCATGTCGAAGATGAGCTGCGGGTTGCTGCTGGTGACGTAGTACGAATCGTCGACGCCGTCGGGCGGCGCTGCCGCAGGCAGCGTCGCCGCCGATGCCGGACCGACTGACGCGATCGCCGCCACCAGACACAGGGCGACGGCCGCGGCGGATCGTCGCAACCGGCGCCGGTGGGCACGCATGCTTGTTCTCGCAGCCATGCCGGGGACCGTACCGAAGCTCAACCCGCAGATCCCTTGGAGCGGGATTGGCGGTTCCTGAGAGCGTCAACCGTCACGGAGGACCGTGGCGGATCCGGAAATCTCCGCCCGATGCGTTATTGCGATGGGTTTATGAGCAACCGTCAGAACGGGCACTTGCCGCGCGGGTCGGCCTGGATCGCTCGTGCCCAGTCCGGGCCGACCTCCGATGAGTCCGGAATGCGCCCGTACTCGGTGGTCCAGGGGCGGATGATGTTGTCCGCGCGGGCCGGGCCGGGAATGCGTCGGCGGCCGCGGAAGTAGACGTCGACGGCTACCCGGACCGCCTTGCGCATCGCTACCGGGGCGGGCTGCATGTCTACGGTCGCCAGCAGGTGGTCGTCGCACAGGGCGCGGAGGAACTGCGAGCCCAGTGGCCGCAGTGGGCCGGGTGCCCACCTGTCGAGGAAGCACTTCTCCATGGCCAGCGAGACGTTCACGGCGTCGTCAGTGCGCTCGTACTCGGTGCGCTCGTACTCATGGAACCACCTGCGGAAGCCCGCCTGATCCTCCGGGATCTCGACGCCCCACTCCC
This sequence comes from Sporichthyaceae bacterium, assembly GCA_036269075.1. Lineage (NCBI taxonomy): Bacteria > Bacillati > Actinomycetota > Actinomycetes > Sporichthyales > Sporichthyaceae > Sporichthyaceae bacterium. Next base: position 39,375 of record DATASX010000063.1, on the reverse strand, counting down.
GGCCGACCCCGGTCCAGAACAGGAACAGCGCGCGTTGCTCCGGTGCGGTCAGCGCGTCCACGCCGAGCATCTCCGGGATGCGCACCGGCTCGTAGCAGAGGCTCGCGATCGTGTAGCGGTAGTCGTCCATCTTGATGTCGAAGGTCTGGTGGATCGCCGACAACCGGTCGATGGTCGTCCGGCCCTCCGCGGACGCATGGCCGTCGCGGTAGAGCAGGCCGAAGAACAGCAGGCTGTCATCGGTGCGTTTCGTGGTGTCGGTGAGGGTTGGCCCGTAGCCGCGGCGCCCGATGATCGGACCGATGGATCGCACCGCGACCTGCCGGTAGTACGCGACGGTGAACAGGGCCTGGTGGAACCAGGCGTCCGAGAAGACCCGTCCGAGAAGCAGGTTCGTGTACTCGTGGTGGTCGGTGTCCGGGTCGAGCTTCGCCAGTCGGTCCAGCACTTCGCGGCGGGACCGCACCCGGGACGGAACAGCGGCGACCCGTCCGGCAACTCGGCGGGCGGTCGTGGCAGGGGCGGGCATCGTTCCTCCTCCGGCGTGGCATCCAGGATGGACCGGACCACCCTGTCACCCGGCAGGCGGGGCGAACTCCGTGGCCAGCTCGGCCAGCAACGCGATGGTGCGGTTCGAGGACTTCGCCGCGTCCCAGCCCACCGGGAGGACGACCGCAGAGATCTCGGTCGCGCCGGCGTCGCGCAGGGCCGCGAGGTGGGACCGGATCGCCTCCTCGTCGCCGATGACCGCCAGTTCCGCGGGGGAGGTGACGCCCTCGCGCTCGAACTGGTTGCGATAGTTGTCCAGACCGCCGTAGCGGGCGAAGGTCTCGTTGACGGCTTGCTCGGCCTTGCCACGGTCGGCCAGCGCGACAGGCAGTCCGACGACGATCCTGGGGGCGCCTCGACCGGCCGCGCCGGCCGCCTCGGTCAACCCCGGCACGATGTGCTTGTCCAGGCCCCGAGGGCCTGCCAGCCAGGTGATGATCCCGTCGGACAGTTCCCCGGCCACCCGCACCATCCGTGGGCCGAGCGCACCGACGAGGATCGAGACCGGCGAGGTCCCGGGAATGTCGAAGCCGCACTCGACGTCGAAGAATCTGCCGTGGTGGGAAACCTGCCCGGTGGTCAGCAGCGTGCCGAGAACCTGCAGGTACTCGCGCATGTGCTCGGCCGGACTCTCGAAGGGCAGGCCCAGCATCCCCTCCATGATCGGCCGGTGGGAGACACCGACGCCGAGGGTCAGTCGCCCGCCGATCAGCGCCTGCACGGTCGCCGCCTCGTGCGCCAAGGTGTACGGGTGGCGCGGGTAGGTGGGAACGACACCGATCCCGAGTTCGATCTCGGTGGTGATCAGTCCGGCCGCGGTGATCGTGGGGATCGAGTCGGTACCGCGGATGAAGTGCGTTGCCCAGGCGCCCGGGAAGCCGGCGTCCTCGGCGGCGGCCGCCGCCGCGGCCACCGCGCGTGGTGGCACGGGGGCGGACAGGACGTCGCCGCCGATGCCCAGACTGATTCGCATGCCCGAATTCCCTTTCCCGCTGCGGATGTGAGGGGCGTCAGCCCGCGTAGGAACCGATGTGGCCGAGCCCGGCGTGAAGCGTGGCTGCCAAGCTCGGGGGCACCGCGAAGGGGCTGCGCATCCGTCGATGCTGGCACGGGCCATGGAACGCCGCCCGGGCGGCCGACCGGGACGGTTCGGCCGCCCGGGGGTTCGCGGGTCCGGACGGGGACATACCCGGATGCCTCTTCGGCCTCCTACGCCCCGGGCAGGGCGGCCGCCGGTTCGATGCGTTCGACGCCGCAGCGCGGCCCCGACCTTTCCCGGCGACGCCCGGTTTGTTCACTGAACACCCGGGAGCGCCCCCGGTCAACGGAATACCGGCAACGTCTGACGCTGCCTCAGTCAGTCTGTGCCGGCTCGACGACGAGCCCGACGGCGTTCGGCATCGGTGGGACTCCGGCGTCCACCAGAGTGCGGGCCAAGCCGGCCAGCAGGTCGGCCAGGCGCCGGGTCCCGCCCTCGCCGAGGGCCTGCCACGGTTGTTCGGCGGCGGCGTCGGTCTGTGCCTCGATCCGCCGGTGCAGGTCCCGCCCGGCCGCGGCCGGGCGTCGGTCCGGATCGAGAATTCCACGCGATACCAGGGAATCCGCGGCCGCGGTCCAGTCCTGCTCAGGCCACTGTCGGCCGATCCGCACCGTCTCCAGGTCGGACTCGTCGGCTGCGGCCTTGAGCAGGTGGGCTGCCACCGGACCGACCTGGTGCGTGACCAGCACCGCGATGTGCCCGTCGCCCCGGTGCTCCCGCAGCGTGGTGGTCGCCTGCCACAACGCCAGGTGCGGCTTCTCGGGTCGAGGCAGGCCCTGATTCGCCGCCCCCAGCGGCCTGCCGGCGCAGTCGGCCCCGACGGCAGCCGCCCAGGCCAGGTCAGCGGCTTCGTGGACCGTCTCCGACTCCACCAGTCCGGTGCCCCAGACCCGTCGCAGCGCGGCGTCGACGCCACGCAGTCGCGCAGCGAGGACCTCGGCGGGACTGGCCCTGTCCCACGCGTCGGGCAGGGCGCGGCGCACCCGGGCCGGATGGAACCCGTGGCAGACGGCCGTGGCCACCTCGGCGCCGACCGGCCCCAGCGGCGCCAACCGCATGGCGAAGTAGCCCATCCAGAACCCCCGCATCCCGGCGGCGTCGCCGGCTTGCTGGACCTCCGGGGTGAAGTAGGCGACGTCGTGGATCGGCTCGAACAACGACCACATCCGCCGCGCCGCGCTCGTATCCACCGATCGCCCTCCGTTCCGCGCCACCGGCCCTCGGTCCCGCACCCGCACCCGCACCCGCACCCGCACCCGCACCCGCACCCGCACCCGCACACCACCAATGGGCAGAGTTGCAAACCCTGTGGTGACTTCGCGGAGGCGATCGTCCCACTGGTTGCAACTCTGCCCGTGTGTGGTGTGGGTGGGTGGTTCGGGGGAGGCCGGGGTTACTCCCAGCGCAAGGCCTGGATCGGGCGCAGCGCCGCGGCCCGCGCGGCCGGGTAGAAGCCGAAGACCAGGCCGGTGGCCAGCGACACGCCGAGGGCCAGCCACACCGACCAGGACGCGACGACGGGCTGCACGCCGGCGATGGTGAACCGGGCGGCGAACACCCCGGCCCCGACACCGAGCAGGCCACCGAGCATCGACAGGATCACTGCCTCGGACAGGAACTGACGGACGATGTCGGAGCGGTTTCCGCCGATCGCCTTGCGGATGCCGATTTCGCGGGTCCGCTCGGTGACCGACACGAGCATGATGTTCATGACCCCGATGCCACCGACCAGCAGCGAGATCCCGGCGACCGCGGCGAGCAGGATCGTCAGGGTGTGAGTGGACTGCGACGAGGCGGCCAGCACCGACGAGGCGTTGTAGACGACGAGGTTCGTGTTCAGCGCGGTGAGCCCATGCTTCTGGTCGAGGATCGACTGCACCTCGTTCTGCGCCGCGCCCGTGGTGGTCGGGGCGGTCGCCTGCACCTCGATCGAGCTCAGCTGCCCGCCGCCGATGGTGCCGTAGCCGGACAACGCGTCCTGGACGGCGCTGATCGGCGCGATCACCTTGTCGTCCAGGTCCTGCTGGCCGGCGTAGCCCTTGGAGGACAGGATCCCGATCACGTTGAATGGTTGGCCGTTGAAGCGCACCTGGGTACCGACCAGTTGCGCCGGGTCGCCGCTGGTGAGGTCGGCGGCGACGCTGGTGCCGAGCAGCGCGACGTGGTCGTGCGAGGCGTTCTGCGCGTCGGTGAACGGGGTGCCAACGGCAACCGTGTCCTCGTCGATGCCGAGGTAGTTGGCCGTCGAGCCGACGAACGACGAGACGGTGTGCGAGGAACTCCCCTCGGTCGCGACAACGCTGCGCACGGTGACCAGCGGCGCGACCGCGGACACGTCGGGTGCTCCGGGGTTGTTCTGCAGCGCGGTGACGTCGGACATGTTGAGCACAGCGGGGGACTGCTGGGTGCCGTTGGCCGGCTTGGCGGTGATCCCGAGGGAACGACGCAACTGGCCCTGGAGGGCACTGCCGTGCCCGCCGGTGCCGCTGGGCATCGGGACGACGTTGAGGGTGTCGGACCCGAGTTTGTCGATCGAGGCGGCTACCGCCGCGTTGGACCCGGTGCCGACGGCAACCAGGGTGATCACCGACGCCACACCGATGACGATGCCGAGCATGGTCAGTACGGATCGCAGCTTGTTCGCCACGACCCCTTGCCAGGCGAACCGCGCACTCTCCCGGAACCGCATGGCTGCCTCCTTGCTCGCCGAATCGGGACACCCAAACCCTGGCCGGCAACCTTGTGCGTCGCCTATGACGCGCTTGTGCGAATCGTGCGGATCGCGTTTCCGGCAGCCGAACGGATGAGGACCGTTCAGTGGTGGCGCCCGCCGCGGTGCCCCACAGGTGCGCAGGTACCGTCCGGTCCGCAGTACCGAAGCAGGCTGGGGTCGGCCGGGCTGTCGGTGCCGGTGCAGCCGGACACGTGCTGCGGCGTGCAGTCATCGGCCCGCACCTGCGGATGATCCGTGCCGGCGCTCGCCCAGGCCGTTCCGCCGGCCACCGCGACGGCACCGGTGGCCGCGAGTGCCGCTGCGGCCAGGGCGACCGTTCGGCGCGCGCGGGTGCAGGAGGGCATGCGCATGAGAACTCCCAGCAGTCGAAGGGGGACCGCCGGACGTCGGGCGATGACGTCCGCGAGCACGAGCGACGGCCGATGCTGCGCCGCTTGCTCGACGGGTCCGGCACTACTGGTCGCTCAGTCCCTTCGACCCTCCGAACGGAGGAGATGGTTCCCCGAAAGTTCCATCTTTTTGTCGGAAGATCAGTTGATGCGGCGACATCGCTGAATCAGCGGGGGAAAAGGCGTGGCACCCGATCACTCGTAACGCAGGGCTTCGATGGGGGAGAGCGCCGCCGCGCGGTACGCCGGGTACAGGCCGAAGAACAGCCCGGTGCAGAGGGTCACGGCCAACGCCGTCCCGACCGACCACGGCGCCAGCACCGGGCTGACCCCGGCGACGTGGAGTCGGCACAACCCGATGCCGACCAGCGCGCCGAGGCCGCCGCCGATCATCGACAGGGTGACGGCCTCGCCGAGGAACTGGCCGAGGATGTCGCGACGTCCGGCGCCGACGGCCTTGCGGATGCCGATCTCCTTGGTGCGTTCGGTGACGGCGATCAGCATCGTGTTCATGACCCCGATTCCCCCGACGAGCAGACAGATCCCGGCCACGACGGCCAGCAGCACGGTCAACGTCTGCGCGGCCGAGGACGAGGCTGTCAGCAGCGAGGCGGCGTTGTAGGTCACGAAGTCGCTGTCGACCGGGGCGGTGTGGTGCCGGGAGTCGAGGATCGCAGTCACCTCGGCCTGCGCGGCCGGAACGGCCGCCGGCGCGTTCGCCTGCACGGCGATCCCGTTGATCGGGCCTTGGCCCGGCGGGGCGTATCCGTAGAGGGAGTCCGCGACCGAGGTCGCGGTGCAGATGGCCACGTTGTCCATGTCGGACTGCCCGGAGTAGCCCTTCACCCCGAGGACACCCACCACCGTGAAGGGTCGGCCGTTCAACCGGATCCTTCGTCCGACCAAGCTGTTCGGGTCGGCGCTGGTCAGGTCGGCGGCGACGGTCCGACCCAGCAGGCAGTCGTGCGCGTGGACCAGGGTGTCCGCGTCGGTGAACGCTCGCCCGGCAGTCACGGTCTCGTCGTTGATGCCCAAGAACGAGGTCGTGGTGCCGATCAGCGTGCCGATGCTGTGGGACGCCGTGCCGTACTGCGCCTGCACCCCGCCGATCCAGATACCCGGGGCCACCGCAGCGACGTCCGGCGCCAGGACGGAATTCTGCAGCGCTTGCGCATCAGCCCAGGTCAACTCCGGCTTGCGCGGGTCGGTGGCATTCGGCGGCGGCGGGGCCAGACCCAATGCTCGGCGCAGTTCGTTCTGCTGTTCGCTGCCGTTGCCGCCGGTGCCCACCTGGTGCGGCGACACGTACACGGTGCTGGTGCCCAGCCGTTGGATCGAGGCCGCGACCGCGGCCCGCGAGCCGGCCCCGACCGCGACCAGTTCCACCACCGCGGCGACGCCGATCAGGATGCTCAGCACGGTCAGGGTCGAGCGCAGCCGGGCGGAAAGCACTGCTTGGACGGCGAAACGCAGTGCCTCCACCACGCGGGACGGGCCGAGAAACCGGACCCGGTGGCGTGGGGTCAGCCGCGGTGCGGCGGGCCGAGCACGTTGGGCGACACCGGCCCGAACGGCCGCCGGCCGCGGGCTCGGGTCGAGGCCCGCGCCGGCGGTCGGACCCGGCCCGTCCTGGTAAGCCTGCTGCGGGTCGATCGGAGCCGCGATGGTGCGCATTCTTCTGGTTGCCTTTCCGCGGCCGAGCGCGAAGCGGAGTCGTTCGATTTCCCGGGCGCCGCCGCGCGGTCTCGGTCCTGGTGGACCGACCGACGCGGCTGTGCCGGGTGGCTGGGTGACGGCTGTTGTTGGGTTCCTCGGCCGCACGCGGCCGATGGCAGATCCCATGCAGGGATGTGAAGTTGGTCCAGCGCCGACAACAGGACGGTCAGTTGCGAATTCCCCCGGAAAGTCTCGGCGCCGCATCTTCACACGAACTTCGACGCGACGCAATGGCCGAATTTCTCGGCCTCTTCGGCGTTTTCATGAAAGCCGATTTGTCGACCGGTGAGCAATTCTCGCGAGCGCAAATGCCCGGTGTCGAACGGGTGTCGTCGAGACCTACTGACGTCGACCTGTCGGGATCTGATGAGGCGTCATGTTCGGGCGCCGACCCCGCCACCTGTGGTGCTGCCCACCGCGCCGGTGCCGGATCGGCGCCGGCTCGCTACCGTGATCGGCAAAGGAGGCGACGATGACCGAGCTGGAACGCATCGATTCGGCGCACGACGAGTTGGCGGCGCAGGCCGACCAGACGGTGACGGTGATCCGGTCGTTGGCCGGCAAACTTCAGGCGGCCGACGCGGCGGGTAATCCGGCCGCGGCGGAGTGGAAGCAGGACCTGCGCGAGGTCGCGCTGGCACTGCAGGCCGAGCAGCAGCAGGTTGGTGCACTACTGCAGGCCCTGCACGACTTCGTCCTGGCGAACGCGAACCAACCGGTGTCGCAGGCGGCCTTCCAGGCCCCGCCGCCGGTGCAGCAGCCGCAGTACCAACCGCAGTACGAGCAGCCCGCGCCCCGCCAAGGGCTGCTGGCGCGCTTCCTCGGCGGCCGGTTCGGCAGCGCGGTGGCGCAGGGCGCCGGGATGGGCCTCGGGTTCGGGCTCGCCGAGGACGTCATCGACGACATCTTCTGAAGCCGTGCTCCGTCGGCGGGCATCCAACTAGTTGGTCGGTTCGGTGGCGGGCACGTCCGGTCTGAGGCAAAATTCCGATACTGCGCAGTTGGTTATGGGGGCCACGGCAGGAGCGGGAGGACCGGGATGCGTTGGCGACGCCTATCGCGCGGTTCGGACCTGGCACGGGTCATTCGCAACGACCCGATGAGGCGGCGCGCCCGGCGCCTGCGGGCCGCGACTTGGGCGCTGCTCGGTTTCGGCGGCTTCGGGGCCACGGTGGGCGCTGTGGCCACCGGCTGGGGGATCTACGACATGGTGCGCGATCCGGACCGTTCGGTGACCGCCACCACGACTGCCCAGTCGACCATGCGGCCCGTCGAGGGCTACGGCGTCGCGCCGCGTTGGCTGGCGCCGGTCTCCTGGACCGACCGATCCGGCGGCGTGCACCGCGGCGAAATCGCGGTTTCCATGCGGTTGGCCGCCGGCGTCCCGGTCGCCGCCGGGCTCACCTCATCGGGAACGTTGCGTCACGAGCCGCCGCCGGCTGCTGATGCGTGGGTACGGGCCCTGCTGGCCGCGGGCGCGGTCGAGGGGATCGCGGTGTTGCTGCTCTGGCAGGGGCGGTCGGTCGGGCGGCGGCGGGTCGAGGCGGTCCGGCTGCGGTCCTGGGACCGCTCCTGGGCCGAGTGGTCCACGCGGTCGGAGCACCTGGGCGGGAACTGACGCTCCACGCCGGGGCTCAGCCGGCTGTGGCGGGCCCGGGCATCCGGCGCAGCAGGAGGACCAGCACGGTCGCGGACAACGCCGCGACCAGTCCCGCGAACACGAGCCCCGCGGTCCGCAGCCCTGCGGTCTGAGCGAGCACTCCCTCGCCGACGATCGGGATCGAGATCGCCACGTAGGCGACCACGAAGAAACTCGACGCGACCGCGCCGCGTTGCTGCGGGGGCGTCTCGGCGTTGATCGCCGCCAGCCCGGCGCGGAAACTCAGGCCCTGGCCGAACCCGGCGAGAACACCACCGGCCACGATCAGCGGCAACGACGCAGCGGCCAGTCCGGCGGCCAGGACAGCCATGCCCGCGATCAACCCGAAGCAGCCACCGGGCAACGCGTGGCCGGCCGGGATCCGCTCGAGGGCCAGTTGTCCGGCCGCGGAGGCGACGAACACCGCGAACACCACGGCCCCGATGCCGGCCCGGCTGGTGTGGCCCAGGGAAACCACGAAGGCGGGCGCCACCGCGGTGAACAACCCGAGCACCGCGAAGCCCGCGCAGGCCGCGATCGCCGCCCGGGTGAAGGTGGCGCGGACACCGTCGGGAACCCGCAGGCCCTGAACGGAGGGCCGAGCCCCACGGGTGACCTCGACCGGCTCACGCATCATCGCCACCAACGCGATCGCGGCGACCACCAGGATCAGATTGACGAGGTACGGCGTCCGTATCGGGTGCGGCGCGGTCTGGGACACGACCCCGGAGAGCAGCGGGCCCAGCCCGAGGCCGCCCATGTTCGCCACTGTGGCGGTCAGCGTCGCCCTGCCGCGGTGCTGTTCGGGTGCCAGGTCCACCAGGGTCGCGGTGGCGGTACCGGTGAAGACCCCGGCCGAGAGCCCGGACAGCACCCGGCCCACCAGCAGCAGCCCCAACCCGTGCGCGAGCAGGAAGACGACGGCCGACAGCGCCGAGGCGACCAACGCCGGTAACAGCATCCGGCGCCGCCCGATCCGGTCGGAGAAGTTCCCGAACAGCAGCAGTGCGGCGATCACGCCGATCGCGTAGGTGGAGTAGACGACGGTGATCGTCAGTTCGGACAGCCCGAAGCTCTGCCGGTACCTGCCGTACAGGGGCGTCGGCAGCGTCGTCCCGAGCATGTTCACCACGAACGCGAAGGCGACCACGGCGAAGCCGGCGCGCCGGCTCAGCCGCGCCGGCACCCGACGGCGCGGCGTCGGGTGCTCGGCCACGTCGCAGCTCACCGTCGCACCTCTTCCGAGCTCTGCCGTACCGACGCCGACGCGCCCTACCGGGGACCTGCCCGACCCGCGACCACGCAATCGCGTCCGGCGGGTAGCTCAGAGCACGAAACTGGGGCAGCGGTCCGCCAGGCCGGACCAGTGCCCCACCAGGTCCTGGTACATCGGCGAGCCGGTCAACAGTTGCCGGTGGGTCCCGACGCCGGTGTTGGCTCCGTCCAGAATGAGGACGGTGTCGGCCCGCATCGCGGAGCTGATCCTGTGGGCGATCACGACCAACGTCCCGCCGCGGGCGGCGAACGCGTCCTCGACCCGGGACTCGGCACCCGGGTCGAGATGGCAGGTCGCCTCGTCGAGTACGACCAGCGGCGCGGGGGAGGCCCAGGCCCGAGCCAAGGCGACCAGCTGGAGCTGCGCGGGGTCGAGGCACGCCGGGTCGAGCAGCCCGTCATAGCCGATCCGGTCGCGCACCGCGGTCAGACCGACGGCGGCCACGGCACGGTCCAGGTGGCGGTCGGTGGCGTCCGAGTTCAGGTAGCGAAGGTTCTCGCGCAACGTGCCGGAGAAGACGTAGGCCTGCTGGGGCAGGTAGACCCGCAGGTTCGCCAACGTCGCGGGCGGCAGACCGGCCGGGTCGAGCCCGCCCACCCGGATCGACCCGGCGGTCGGGTGGAGCATCCCGCAGATCAGCGCGGCCAGGGTGGACTTGCCGATCCCGCTGGCGCCCACCACCGCTAACCAGGCGCCGTGCGGCACCGTCAGATCCAAGCCTGCCAGCACCGGTTCGGCGTGGGGTCCGTAGGCGAAGCCGAGCCCCTGAATCCGGATGTCGACGGCGTCGGGCACTCGCGCGGCCGGCCCGGGTGCGACGGCCGGCACCCGGGCCGGTCCGGTCTCGGCCAGGCGTGCCGCGTTGACCGCCAGTGGCAGGACCGCGGTGCTCACCGAGTCGCTGACCGACTGCGCGAGCGGCGCGACAGTCGCGAGGTCGTAGGTCAACGCCCCGGCCAGTGCGCCGGGGGCAGTGCCGTGTCGGATCAACCAGGGCGCCGCGAGCAGCAGCAAGGCAGCCGGCGCTCGTCCGCCGAGGCCGACGACCAGCAGGCGCAGGCCGGACAGCCCGGCCACGAGGCGGGCGGTCCGCGCCTGGGCATCGATGCGCTGGGCGCATTCCTGGCGTGCCCACTGATCGGCGCCGGCGACCCGGATGTCGCGCAGGCCGGCCGTGGTCGAGTGCACGATCGCCGACAGGTCCTCGGCGCCGAGCACCAGATTCCGTTGGGCCCGTAAGACCCGCGGCATGCCGGTCGCGAACAGCAGCGCGGTCGCGAGCAACGGCGCCGCCGTCAGCGCGGCGGCGGCCGGTGAGAGTGCCGCCTGCCCGATCAGCACTCCGAGGATGCTGAGAGCGACGCTGAGCAGACAGCAGATCGTGCCCGCCAGGCCGGCCCGGGCCGCCTCGACCTGCTGACTGAGCGCGGCAAGTACCCGGCCCGAGTCTCCGCCGCCTGCGGGCGCGACGGCACGAGCGATTGCGCCGTCGATCAGGTCGACGACCAGCCGGTCGCGGAAGGATTCCACGATCTCGCCGACCGCGCGGACCGAGCGCCCGGTCGCGGCGGCGGCCGGCGCGATCGACAGCGCGGGGAGAGCCAACCAGGCCAGCCCGACCGCGGCATGGTGACGCAGGAACCCGTCGTCGAGGCTGTGGGCCACGGCCCAGCCGGTCAGCAAGGTCGGTCCCGCGGCCAGAGCTGTCCAGCCTGCCGCCGCGGCGCTGGCGCGGGGTCGGGTGCGCAGCGCGCCGGCCACGACGGCGAGCACGCCGACCCGGTGCTCAGGGCCGGTCACAGCGCGAACACCGCGGCCCGGTCCTGGACCCCGGGAACCCTTGTGCCGCCTAGGCAAACGGGTTCGTCGTGCCGGAACACCGCCCGGTAATCGGGGTTCCTCCACAGGTCGCGGTGGGTGCCGTCGCCGCGCACCCGGCCGCCGTCCAGCCACAGGACCCGGTCGACGCGCGCGGCGGTCGATGCCCGCCGGGCGACCACCACGCGGGTTCGCCTGCTCGCTGCGGCGAGCGCGACGGAGATCCGGTGCTCGGTGACCGTGTCCAGGCTCGAGGTCGCGTCGTCGAGCACCAGCACCCGTCCGGGGTGGGCGAAGGCTCGGGCCAAGCCGAGTCGTTGCAGTTCGCCCCCGGACATCGGGGCATCGTTCAACGCGGTCGAGTAACCGGCCGGGAGTCGGCGGATGAATTCGTCGGCGCAGGCGGCCTGGGCGGCTTCGACCAGCACCGCGGTGCTCACCGGATCGACCCGCAGGGCGAGCGTCTCCGCGATCGTGGCGCCGAGCAGGGCGGGACGGTCGAAGGCGTAGGTGACGCTTTGGTGCAAGGCCGCGGCGGTCAAGCTGCGTACGTCCTGCCCGTCGAGCAGCACGGCGCCGGCGTCCGGGTCGACCAATCTGCCGCACAGCGCGGCCAACGTCGCGGCGGAGCCGTCGCGACCGACCAGTGCAACCGATTGGCCCGCCGGAATCTCGACGTCGATCCGGTGCAACGGCGCGGTTTCGGGACGGTCGACGGTGACCTCGGCCAGCCGGATCGTGCCAGGCCCACCGTTGTCCGGCATGGGTCCGTAGCTCGTCGCGGAAACCTCGAGCAGCGCCGAGCACCGCGCGGCCGCGCCGCGGGCTGCCCCGAGCGCGCTGAGCTGACCGACCGTTGTGATCAGCCGAGCCCCGAGTGCGACGTAGCCGGTGATCGCAAACAGCTGACCGACCGTCAGTTGTCCTTCGGACACACGACAGCCGGCGATTCCGAGTACCAGAATCTGCAGCACGGGCAGCAGCACCGCCCCGCGGGTCGCCGTTCCGGCCTGAAGCCGCCAGAGCGCCGCGCCCTGGCGGTGCAGCTCCGGCAGGTCCGCGAGAATCCGGGCACGTTCTGCCTCAGCGGTCCCCGAGGCGGCCACGGTGCGTGCGCCGGCCAGGGTCTCGGTCACGGCGGTGGCAATTCGGCCCTGGGTCTGCAGGTAGTGGGTGTTCACCTCGCGGGTGCTGCGCAGCAGGCTGCGCGAGAGCAGGACCAGGATCGCCAGGCCGGCGCTGAACACGGTCGCGCACGCCACGTCGATGGCGAACATCAACGCGATCGCGCCGAGCACCGGCAGTGCGGAGATCCCGACCACGGCGATCCGGGAGGAGACAGTGGCCGCCTGTGCGGTGTTGCCCACCGCCCGGGCCACGAGGTCGCCGACGCCGGCGGCGCCGAGCAGGCGCGGACCGACCGCGAGGAGGTGGTCGACCAGGCGGCGGCGGCCGCGGGCGGTGTTGGCGGCGACCAGTGCGCCGGCGGCGGTCGTGGTCACCGCCTCGCACAGGGGGACTGCGATCAGCAGGCCGATCGAGGCGCCGACCCAGGCGGTTTGCCCGGTCGCAGCGGTGCCGGGGATCAGCAGGAGGTCGAGCGCCCGGCCGCAGACGCCGGGTAGACACAGGATTCCGAGGGCGCGGAGCAGGCTCGCGCCAAGCATGAGCAGGAGCCATCCGGAGCCCCGCGTGCGTTCGCGCAGCGGGTCGGCCACCGCCCCTGCCACTGGGTCTCCTCTGCCGGCCGGGAAGCACGATCGGGGCGATGCGCAGTGCAGTGACGGCGGGTCCGCCGACCGTCCTCGGTCGGCGGACCCGCACGTCGGGACCCGCTGAAAGGGCCCCGGAGTTAAAGCACGATGTCCAGCACGTCGCCGTCGCCGCCGGTGTTGCCGCCCAGGGCGCCGCCGCCGCCGAGCAGGCCGTTGAGGAGGTTGGTGAGGTTCAGGAACGGAATGTCGTTACGCATGGTCGTCTCCTGGAGGGTCAGCGGATCACGTGAGAACTGCCGGCCGCCCGCGGCGGCCTACCCCCGCAGAACCCCGCAGAAGGTCCCTGAGGAGCCCCGAACCCCGGGAGTCAAGGTGATGATTTCCGCGATCAAAGTCACCGTAAACATGTGATCGGCAACACTTTGCCGAACAGGCGGGAAGCGCGCGATGCACGGGCCCTACAGGGCTGCGGACCGGCTGCTCCGTCGCCGGGTCGCGGCCAGTCCGGAGCCGAGCATTGCCGCCGCTCCGACCAGCGCGACCCACGGCCCCAGGCCGACGGACGGTATCCCCAGAGTGCCCGCCGAGAGGTGGTGCAGGTCGCGGAACAGGAATGCCACCCACGTCACCGAGGCGGCACCGATCGCCAGCTGGGCCTCGACGAGGTGCCGCACCGCCGCGCAGGCGATCAGTGCCGCCATGCCCGCCAGCGCCAGGGTGATCCAAGGCAGCAGCTGACCGTTGTTCACGCCGAGCACCCGGGCCGCGGGAATCATCTCCACCAGGCTCAGATCGCCCAGCGGTCGGACGTGGACCCAGGACAGCACGACCGAGAAGGCCATGACCAACGAGCCGCCCAGGAGGGCGACCCGGGCCTGCAGGTCGACCGGCAGATCGTCGGTACCCACTTCGTGCACCTGCCTTGTAGCCGTCGGATCCGTGACGCTGGAGCAAATGATACGAAACGTCTCACTCATAACAGAGGGCTTCGATCGGACGCAGGGACGCCGCTCGTTGGGCAGGGTAGGCGCCGAAGACCAGGCCGGTGAACAGGGAGACCGCCAGCGCCAGCCAGATCGAGTACGGCGCGACCTTCGGGTGTACCCCGACGATCGTGAACCGCGAGGCGATCAGGCCGATGGCCACCCCCAGCAGTCCGCCGATCATCGAGACGATCACCGCCTCGGTGAGGAACTGACCGATGATCGCCGGACCCTTGGCACCGATGGCCTTGCGGATGCCGATCTCCCGGGTCCGTTCGGTGACGGACACCAGCATGATGTTCATGACCCCGATCCCGCCGACCAGCAAGGAGATCCCGGCGACGGCGGCCAACAGGATCGTCAACGTCTTGTTGGACGAGGCGGAGGCGGCGAGGATCGAGGCGGCGTTGTAGACGACCACATCGGCGTTCACGGCGGAGACATGGTGGCGGTCGTCCAGTTCCTTCTGCACCTCGGTCTGCGCCGCGTCCAGCGTGGCCGCGGAGGTCGACTGCGCGGAGATGCTCGTCAACTGGCTGGACCCGGCGGTCGTGTAGCCGAACAGCGCGTCCTCGGTCGAGGTGATCGGTGCGACGACCTTGTCATCGAGGTCGGTGTTGCCCGAGTAGCCCTTGGACCCGAGGATCCCGATCACGGTGAAGTCCTGGCCGTTGAACCGCACGGCCTGGCCCACCAGTTCGGAGTTCTCCCCACTGACCAGATCGGCTGCCACGGACACCCCGACCACCGCGACCCGGGCGTGGTGGGCGACCTCCTGTTCGGTGAAGAACCGGCCGGCGCTGACCGTGTCGGCGTCGATCGGGAAGTAGTTGGCGGTGGTTCCGAGGAAGAAGTTCACCGTGTGGCTGGAACCGCCGTAGACCGCGTTCACATTGCCCGAGGAGCCGGACGGCAGCGTCGAGTTGGGTAGGCCGACCTTGGGCGCGACGTCGAGCACGTCCGGGCAGCAGCCGTCGGACTTCAGGGCCGACGCGTCGGCGAACGTGATGTCCGAGGTCTGCTCGTGGGTGGAGTTGTCGGGCTTCGACGAGATCTTCAGCAGGCGACGCAGCTGCTGCTGCATGGCACTGCCGTGCCCGCCCAACCCGGTCGGCATCGGTGCGACGTTGAGCACGTTCGACCCGAGCCGGTCGATGTTGGCCTGCACGGCGGCCTGCGACCCGGTGCCGACCGCGATCAGCGTGATCACCGAGGCCACCCCGATCACGATGCCCAGCATGGTCAGCGCGGCACGCATCTTGTTGGCGACGATGCCGCCCCACGCGAACCGGAACGTCTGCCTCATCGACATGGCGCCGATCTCCTCTGCCAGGCGGTCGTGATCTTGCGCCTAGAGGTACCAGCGGAGGGGTTTCGTCGCGGTTTCAGAGCGGGCCGGATGAGCGCCGATTCTCTTACCCAGATAGGAACTGACTGACACTCATAATTGAATGGCGATTAAATGCCGACGGAGGCCGTGGACCGAGGTGCGCAAGGTCCTCGGCCCGGCGCTGTCGGCTGGTCCCGGCACATCGTGTCATTAAATCGCTTGCGCAAACATAGGCGCGCGCCGACAGTGAAGACCGGGGCCCCGGGATCGGGCGCTGTGGGCCGAACGGCTTATCCACAACTGACCGAATTGACGGTCCGGACCTCGTCGTGGCTCGGCACGATCTGCCACAAGCGTCCGAACCGGAGGAACCGATCATGTCCGACCTGTCGAAGGTTGCCGCCGACCACGCCTCGGTCACCCGTGGCGGTGCCGAGTCCGGTCCGTTCGAGGCTCAGGTCGCCGCGACCTTCGAGCGCCTCGTCGCAGACTACGTCGACCGCCGGGGCGGCGGTGAACCGGTCAGCCCGGCCGTAGCCGGCGCCGTCTTCGCCGCGATTCTGCCGGTACTGGATTCCGCTGCGGCGACGCCGGAATTCGGCCAGGCCATCGAACGCAGCGCCCGTGAGCGATTCACCGAGCCGGTGTGCCTGCTCCGGGAGCCGCTGGAGGAGATCCTCAACCTGCTTCGCCCTGGCCACATCTGGCAGTTCGGGCCCGGCGCCCAGTCGGTGCTCGGCGTTCCCGCCCAGTTGCCGCGCACTGCCGACGAGCCGGCACCGGCCGGCCGCTGACCGACCCGCACACCGCCCTCCTCCGAAGCACTTCGGCGACCGAGCGTGGCGTGCTGTTTTTCCGGGGGACCGGCGAAGTCCCAGGTCAGGACGGTTCGAAACCGTGACGAAACCCGCGTACCTATAGATATTGCGAGTACGGCTCACAAATCATCCCCAATTCCAGGGGCTCGCCGGTGCACTCTCAACCGGGTTCGTTTCGCAACCTGCCGTGGCCGCATACGGCTCGGCGGGCGGCGTCCTGTCCGCCTGCGACGGCCGTGATCGACTTGTACCCCATATCGCGCCGGCGCCAGGGTATGAATCCGGGAAAATCCGAACAAAACGATCTTCGTCGCGGAGGTCAAACCCGTGGGGCACCGGTAACCTCCCCGTGCGTCGAGGTTGCATCCGTCGAATGGACCGGTATGGCCCACGAGTGGATTCCTCACGGTGCCCCCGTGTGAGTCGTACGTAATATCCGGATGCCGAATCTTCCACGCTCCGGCTGTTTACGATCGCACCCG
The DNA here is from genome assembly GCA_036269075.1 of Sporichthyaceae bacterium. Taxonomy (NCBI): domain Bacteria; kingdom Bacillati; phylum Actinomycetota; class Actinomycetes; order Sporichthyales; family Sporichthyaceae; species Sporichthyaceae bacterium. The sequence goes on along the minus strand of DATASX010000063.1, from coordinate 22,887 downwards.
GCGAAGTGATCATTTCAGGTACGGCGCCTGGCCACGCTTGTGGCCTGGGCAGTTTGCCAGCGCAAGACAAAAGCCAGAAGATGGTTAAAAGCGGCATCTAGGGTCGCAGCAAGCCGGCGCACAGACAATTGCCGGCTACACTGCTTCCGATCTGGATACGGGGTGGTTTAGATGGATCTGCGCATGTCGACCGAGGCGCGTGAGGCGTTTCTCTCCGCCCTCCACGTCGGTGTCCTCGGCATAAATGATCTTAGAGGCACCAGCGCGCCCATGCTCGTCCCGGTTTGGTACGCCTACACCCCTGGTGGGGACGTCGTGATCGAGACCGGGCGAAGCACGGTCAAGGCCGAGTTGATCCGCGCAGCTGGGCGGTTCAGCCTGTGTGTGCAGGACGAGAACGCCCCGTACCGCTACGTCAGCGTCGAGGGACCGGTCACCGACATCGCCGACCCGATCCCCGCCGACGAGCGCCGGAATCTGGCACTCCGGTATCTGGACGCGGAGACTGCCGAAGCATATTTGACTGCAAATAAGCACCAGTTGGTAGAGGACATTCTTGTTCGTATGCGGCCGCAGCGATGGCGGACCGCTGATTTCTCCGCGTTTGCGGCGGAATTCTCCTCCTGATCGGGAATTCGAGAGGAATCAGCACCGTGTTGCGCGACTCAATGCAGGAATTCGGTGACCCCGACTCGGGCGGCATTCTGTCGCCGCCGGGCGGCGGTTGCCTGCACGAGGCGTTCGATGCCGTTGCCGCCCTCCTGGGCAACGCTGTGGCCGGGGTCGACCACGGCCGAACCATCACCTTTGCGCAACTGAAGGTGTTGTCCGATCGGCTGGCCCGTCGGCTTTACGAAGCCGGCGTCTCGCCCGGCGACCGGGTCGGCGTTTGCGGGGGCCGCTCGCTGGACGCCCTTGTTGCATTCCTCGGAATTCTCAAGGCCGGGGCCGCCTATCTGCCGTTGGACGACACCTCGCCACCGCGCCGCTTGCAGGCGATGGCCGAGGAGGCCGGGGTGCAGACGGTGGTGACGCTGCCCGGCAGCGTGGCGCGGGTCCGCCGCATCCGCACGTCCGTCGAGCTTCCGACTGACGGCGGGGGCGGTGTGGGCGACCCGCCGCTGCGCACCGCGGTCACCGACCAGGACTGCGCGTACGTCATGTTCACCTCCGGGTCGACCGGGCGCCCGAAGGCGGTTGCCGTCCCGCACCGCGGCGTGGTCGCGTTGGCCGCCTCGGACGCTGTCCACCAGCGGCCGCGCCCGACCGACCGGGTGCTGCACGGATACAACCTGTCCTCGGACGCGTCCACGATCGAGATCTGGCCGGCGCTGCTGGCCGGGGCGTGCATCGTGATCGCCAACCGCGAGGAACTGCTCTCGCCGACGGCGTTGGAGCAGCGGTTCGTCGAGGACGAGGTCACCGTCGCGTACCTGACGACCTCGGTGTTCCATCACGTGGCCCGGGTGAAGCCGGAAGCCCTGCGTAGGCTGCGTTTCGCCTCCGCCGGCGGTGAGTCGATGGACCCGGCGCTGGCTCGCGCGATCACCGACGCGTGCCCCGGGACCACCGTGGTCAATTTCTACGGGCCCACCGAGAACAGCGTCGTGTCGACGGCCTACATCGTCATGCCGGACCGCGAGCCCCGCAGCCCGATGCCGATCGGCCGCCCGCTCGAGTACGCCACCTGCCACATCGTGCGCCCGGACGGCACCGCGGTTGCCGACGGCGAGGAGGGCGAACTGCTGGTCGGCGGGACCGGTCTGGCGCTGGGCTACATCGGCGATCCCGACCTGACCGCACGAAAGTTCGTCCCGCACCCCACCGAGAGCGACCTGGTGGTCTACCGGACCGGCGACCGGGTGGTGCGCAACGCCGAGGGCGATCTGGAGTACCGGGGCCGCATCGACCGCCAGATCAAGCTGCGAGGTCACCGCATCGAGCTCGAGGAGATCGAGGCCAGACTGCGAGCCGACGACCGAATCGGTGAGGCGATCGTCGACTTCGACGGCCACTCGTTGACCGGCTACGTCACCCCGGCGACGCCGGGCACGCCGATCCCCACCGACGCGGTCCGGGCCGACCTGGCCAAATGGTTGCCCGCGCCCGCGGCGCTGCAGAAGTTGATCGAGGTGCCCCGGCTGCCGGTCAGCGCGGCGGGCAAGGTCGACCGCAAACTGCTCAGTCAGCTGATCGGTCCCGAGACCACGTCGGCCCCGGGCCCGGCTCTCGCGGCCGCGCCGGTCGTGGGCGGTCTGCTCGGGACCCTGGCCCAGATCTGGCAGAACTTCCTGCGCGTGTGGCCGGGCGAGGACGACGACTTCTTCGCGGTCGGCGGCGACTCGCTGCTGGCGGCGCAGGTCGTGACCAGCACCTGCAGCACGTTGGGCATCGACGCCAAGCACGGCACCAGCCTGGTCCGGTGCCTGCTGAACACCCCGACGCTGAAAGGCTTCGCCGCCGCGGTGTCCGCCGTCAACGACGGCGCCACCCTGGCCCAGACGCCCGACGTCGATTTTGCTACCGAGGCCCGCTACGGTTCGCGGCTTCCGGAGCCGGCGGCGGTCTTGGCACATCCGTTCGACCCGCGGCACGTCCTGCTGACCGGGGCGAGCGGCTTCGTCGGCGCCTGGTTGCTGTACAGCCTGATGAACCGGACCGACGCGGTCGTGCACTGCCCGGTCCGGGCGAGCAGCGAGGCGCACGCCGGACAGCGGATCCGGTCCAACCTGGCCCGCTACGGCCTCGAGCGCGCGTGGGACCCGGAGCGGATCCGCTGCTTCCCCGGCGACCTGGCCGCCGCCGAGCTCGCCGAACCGTTGGCCCGGCTGGAGGACAAGCTCGACCTGGTGATCCACTCCGCGGCCCAGGTGAACTTCCTGTACCCGTACGAGGCGCTGCGGCAGGCCAACGTCGAGGCGACCCGCAAGCTGATCCAGCTGGCCGCGCCGCGGCGCGCGCCGGTGCACTTCCTCTCCACGATCGCGACGGTCGCCGGGTTCGGGCTGGCCGGGGTCCACCACGTCACCGAGGAAATGCCGCTGGCCCACCCCGAGCTGCTCACCATGGGTTACGGCGAGAGCAAGTGGGTCGCCGAGGAGGTGCTGCGCGATGCAGCCCGCCAGGGCATGCCGGTGGCGATCTACCGGCCCTACGAGATCATGGGCGACCAGCTGACCGGCGCCTCCAACACCGAGACCGCGATCTGCTCGCTGTTCAAGTACATCGCCGACACCGGTTCGGCCCCGGACATCGCGCTGCCGCTCGACCTGGTCCCCGTCGACTACCTGTCCGACGCGATCGTCCACATCGCCACGACGTGCGAGTCGACCGACCGGACCTACCACCTGACCAACCCGAACCCGGCCTCGCTCACCGACATGCTCGACTGCATGCGCGCTGCCGGGCACCTCATCCAGCAGGTGCCCTACCAGGACTGGGTCATCGACCTCGTCGAGTACGTCTCCCGGCACCCCGACGCACCCACGGCGCCGTTCGTGCCGCTGTGCGTCGACCGCGCCAAGATCGGCGACATGTCGGTCAAGGAGATGTACTTCGAGGGAACCTTCCCCACACTGGGACGCGACAACGTGGAACGTGACCTGGCCGATGCGAAGCTCACCTGTCCGCCGGCCGACACGGCACTGCTGAACCTGTACCTGAACCATTTCCACGCTGCCGGGTACATCACGGTGCCGAGGAGGGTCGCGTGAGCGAGCCGCCGCCGTTGAACGGTGACAGCCTCGAAATGCCGTTGGCACCACAGGGCTCGATGGGACCGCCGGAGGAGTACAGCTGGCTGCGGCAGCAGTGCCCGGTGGCCAAGCTCGACGTGCCGGCCGAGTTCAAGACCACGATGTGGTACGTCACCCGGCACGCCGACGTCGCCGCGCTGCTCAACGAGCCCAAGTGCATCCGGCCCACGATCAACGAGTGGCCGGAGATCGAGGGCCAAAAGGGCCTGCACCAAGGCCGGCCGCTGGTCACGATGATGGAGTTCAACGGCCCGGACCACGTCGCACTGCGCCGAGTCGTCGCGGAGGCGTTCAGTAACCGGAACATCGCGGCCTTCCGGCCGCGCATCCGGGCGATGGCCGAGCAGTTGCTCGACGACCTCGAGGCCGGGCCGCGACCGGGCGACATCGTCCGCGATTTCACCGAGCCGTTCCCACTGCGAGTCATGTGTGAACTGGTCGGGATCCCCTTCGAGGACCGTGACTACTTCCTCCCGATGGCCGACGCCGCGCTCGGCGCGATGCAGACCTGGGAGGAGGGGCGCAGCTTCAGCGACGAGCTGTACCGGTACATCGAGTCGATCGTCGCCCGCAAGCGGCGCGAGCCGGGTGACGACATCCTCAGCCGGGTCGTCCAGGAGTGCGACCGGGGCGCGTTCGGCGAGGAGGCGGTGACCGCCTTCGGGCTGTCGATGCTCGTGGCCGGCTACCGCACCACGACGATGTTCCTGGGCAACTCGCTGGTGCTGCTGCTCTCCGAGCCGAGTCGCTACGCGATGCTGCGGGACAACCGGGCGGTGCTGACGACCGCGGTCGAGGAGCTGCTGCGCTTCATCCCGGTGATGAACGGGATCGTAGTGCTGCTGGCCACCGACGACCTCGAGTTGCAGGGCCGGACGATCCGCCCCGGCGAGGCCGTGCTGCCGGTGATCGCGGCAGCCAACCGCGACGAGACCGTGTTCGCCAAGGCTGATCAGCTGGACCTGACCCGGGTCGACAACCCGCACGTCACCTTCGGCCGGGGCAGCCACAATTGCCTGGCCGCGCTGCTGGCCCGGACCGAGATGCTGGTCGCGCTCGAGGCGATCCTCGACCGATTCCCGGACCTGCGCCTGGCCGACGATCAGCCGGCCACCTGGGACGACACGGCGCCGGCCAAGTCGCCGATCACCCTGCACGTGCAGTGGTGAGCGTCCGGGGGTGTTCAGAGCTCCGACGCCGGATGCCCGGTGAGTGCGAGGAACACGTCGTCCAGCGACGGCGGCCGCACCGAGACGTCGTCGACGGTGATGCCCGCGGCGTCGAGAGCGCGGACGACGGTCGTAGCCATCCCGGCACGTTCCCGTACCGCCGCCTGCAGGCGCAGGCCGTCCGGACTGATCCGGACCCCGCCATCCACGTAGGGCGTGATGATCGCGACCGCGTAGTTGCTCGGGTGGCTCAGCGTGACCTCCAGGCGCGCGGCGCCGGCGGCGTCCTTGAGCTCGATGGGACTGCCTGACGCGATGACCTTGCCATGGTCGATGACGACAATGCGGTCGGCCAGTTCGTCGGCCTCGGCGAGGTACTGGGTGGTGAGCAGCAGGGTGGTCCCCTCGTTCACCAGGCCCTTGATCAGGCTCCAGACCTCGGCGCGAGCACCGGGATCCAGCCCGGTCGTCGGCTCGTCGAGGAACAGCACCCTGGCGTGGGTGACCAAGGTGGCCGCCAGGTCGAGGCGCCGACGCATGCCGCCGGAGTAGGTGCCCAACGGGCGGTCGGCGGCGTCGCGCAGCCCGAATCGCTCCAGCAACTCACCGGCGCGCTGCCGGGCCGCGGCTCGGCCCAGGCAGCTCAGTTCCCCGATCAGCACGAGGTTCTGGCGCCCGGTGAGCACCTCGTCGAGCGTGGTGTCCTGCGCTGTGACCCCGATGCAGGCCCGGACCGCGCCCGCCTGCCGGACTACGTCGAGACCCGCGACCCGTGCCGTCCCCGAGTCGGGCACGGTCAACGTGGTCAGCACCCTGGTGAGCGTGGTCTTGCCGGCTCCGTTGGGGCCGAGCACGCCGAGGACGGATCCGGGCTCGACGAACAGGTCCAACCCGGCCAGCGCGGTCGTGTCCCCGTACCGCTTCGTCAGGCCTTGCGCCTCGATCATCGGTCCGCACATCCCCCTCGCGCCCAACCCCGCAGCACATCTGCCCCATCATGCCGCCGGCCCCGGGCCCGCCGTGGAGCGGGACCGGGGCCGGCGCGCACTGCCGGTTGTGTCTGCCGGTTGTGTTGCTCAGCCGCCGGTGCGGGGCAGGCGCTTGACGTGGGCGCGCGGTGCGCCCTGGTGGGCATAGGCACCATCGACACGGCGTCGCGGAGCGAGCTGGTGACGCGCGGTCGCCTGGTGGCGAGCGGTGGCCTGGGTACGAACTGCGGGCTGGTCAGCCGGCGCCTGGTCCCTGGTGTCTACGGCCGGGGCCGCCGACTGATGGGCCGGGGCGACGGACTGGGCCGCCGGGCCGTCGGCCGGCGTGGCCGGGGCCGGGGCAGCAGCCGGTGCGGCCGGGGCAGCAGCCGGTGCAGCCGGGGGGTTGGCCGGCGCCTGGGCCGGGGTGTTGGCGGCCGAGGCGGCATGCTTCTGCGCCGGGGTCACCGACTCGGTGGTCGGCTGATTCGACTGTTTGGCCGGCGGGTTCGCCGGGGCCGGCGCTGCCTGCTTGTCGTCCTGCTTCGCCGGAGTGTTCGCGACCGTGGCGCGGGCCGGAGCGACGGTGGTGTCCGGCGGGGCCTCGTGCCGGGTGGCGACGGGGCGGCCCTCCTCGACGGGGCGGCCCTCCTCGACGGGGCGCGACTCGGGGCGCGACTCCTGGTGGACCACCGTGTGGCGCGGCTCGGCCGGGGTTTCGTCGCGATGCTCGGCGGCGTCCACGCGGTGGCGCGGGTGATAGGTCGAGGGGTGCACCGGACGCGGCGCGACCTCGGTGTGCACCGGACGGTCGCTCGAGGGCGCCGGCATCACCGGGCACTCGTAGTCGAAGATCCCGCCACCCTGCCGCAGGCAGCCGCTGGCATGGCCGGGCTCACTCGTTGCGGCATCGGCCCGCTGGACATGCCCCCCGACCAGCACGACAGCTGCGGCCAACGTAGCCGTGGTGATCTTGGCCCCACAGCGGAAACGCGAACTCATCCTGACCCCCCAAGTCACAAGCACAACCGGCTGTAACCGGCTGATTGCTGGGAGCAATCATGTCGTGCGAGGTCCACCGACTCCGGAAGCAACACGCTCGGCGCGCCGGGAACATCCGCCGGCCGTCCGTCGACGCCTGAGCAACATCGTGACGGCGGGGGTGTGGGCTCGCGGCTCGGGAAGGCTCCGACCATGCATCACGCGACCGCATCGCTGTGGGGCGGCCCGGGGCAGGGGCCGCGGCAGGTCACGGAACTGATGCTGGCCTTCATCCTCGGCTCAGCGATCGGGCTCGAGCGCGAGCTGCGGGGCAAGAGCGCAGGGCTGCGCACCCAGACCCTGGTGGCCACCGCGGCCGCGCTGCTGATTCTGGTCAGCAAGTACGGGTTCGACGACGTGCTGCGCAATGGACAGGTGGTGCTCGACCCGTCCCGGGTGGCGGCGCAGATCGTTTCCGGGGTCGGCTTCCTCGGCGCCGGACTGATTCTTACCCGGCGGGGCACGGTCCGCGGGCTGACGACTGCGGCCGCGGTGTGGGAGACGGCCGCCGTCGGGATGGCCGCCGGTGGGGGACTGGCCCTGATCGCGATCGTCGTCACCTGCCTGCACTTCGTGGTCGTGTTCGGCTACACGGAGCTGCTGCGCCGCATGCGCCACGGCGACGTCCGCCACGTGCGGTTCGTCGTCCGCTACCGCGACGGCCGCGGAGCACTGCGGCAGGTGATCGGCGCGGCCACGACGGCCGGCTGGCTGGTTCATGACCTGCGGTACGAGGGCGGCGGCGCCGTGGACACCGCGGTCCAGGCTCAGATGGTCCTGACCGGCACGGGTGAACCGACCCAACTGGTGGCGCGGCTCAGCGAGGTGGACGGTGTCGTCGGCGTCGACGCCCTGAACGACGAGGCGTGAGACGCCCGTAGAGTCCGACGCGATTCGACAACTCCGGCGAGCGGAGGGCTTCGGTGATGGACCGTCAGAACGTCGCAGTCACCCTGCCGTGGATGTGGCAGGGCACGGACCTGGTCGCCGCGGTGGTCGCGGATCTGTCCGACGCGCAGACCGCCGGGCGCAGCGCCCTGCCGGGCTGGAGCCGGGGCCACGTGCTGGCACACCTGGCGCGCAACGCCGAAGCGATCGGCCGACTGGTCCACTGGGCCTCCACCGGCGAGGTCACGCCGATGTATCCGGACCTGGCCGGCCGCGCGGCCGACATCGAGGCGAGCGCGCACCAGTCCGCCGATGCCCTGCGCGCCGACTTCGCTGACACCGCACGCGCACTCGACGCAGGGTTCGGCTCGTTGGACGAGCAGGCCTGGCAGGCCATGGTCCGCAGTGCGCTGGGCCGGGAACTGCCCGCCGCGGAACTGCCCTGGATGCGGATCCGCGAGGTCTGGCTCCACGCGATCGACCTGGCTGCCGGGGCGGGCTTCGACGTGATCCCGGCGGATCTGGTCGAGGTGCTCCTGGACGACTCCACTGCGGTCGTCGGCGGGAAGCTGGACTGCCCGCCGGTACTTCTGAGGCCGTCCGACCGCGACCGGACCTGGACGCTCGGCACGGGGGAGACTGCCACGACGGTGACCGGTCCGGCCGCCGAGCTTCTCGCCTGGACGATCGGCCGCCCGCACCGGCTTGCCGGGACAGACCTGCCCGCCCTGCCGGCCTGGTTGTGACGACCAGTCAGATGATGTCGAGAGCCGGGTAGGCCGGCCGCCACATCGCGTCGTGGATCTGCTGCACCAGTTCGGTCAACGGCAGCCGGGCCAGGCCTTCCTCCTGCGCTGTCCGGGCCACCGCGGCGGCGACCGTCGCCGAGACCGCGCGCAGTTGGGTGACCGGTGGCAGCAGAGCCGTGCCGCGCGCGATGCTCGCCAGTGCCCGGGCAGCGGCCATCAGCATCCCGTTGCTGACCCGGCCGGCGCGGGCCACCACCACGCCCAGCCCCAGGCCGGGGAAGATCAGCGCGTTGTTGGCCTGGGAGATCTCGTGGGTGCGGCCGCCGTGCTCGACCGGCGCGAACGGACTGCCGGTCGCCGTGAGCACCCGGCCGGCGGTCCATCGCACCAGGTCCGCCGGCACCGCCTCGGCGCGCGAGGTCGGGTTCGACAGCGGCATGATGATCGGCCGCTCGCAGTGGGCGGCCATCTCCCGCACGATCGCCTCGGTGAATGCGCCTGCCTGTGCCGAGGTGCCGATGAGGATCGTCGGATGCACGTGCCGGACGACTTCGGCCAGACCGAGCGACCCGGTCGATCCCCACCCGGCGACCTCATCCGGCGGTCGGGCGTACGGCGCCTGGAAGTCACGCATGCCCGCGGTCTGGTCGCTGGTCAGCAAGCCGCGGCGGTCCACCGCCCAGAACCGCGCCGTCGCCTCGGCCGGGCTCAGACCTTCGGCGATCATTGCATCGCGCAGCATGTCCGCGATGCCGATGCCGGCCGTCCCGGCACCGTGCACGACGATCCTCGCCTCGCGCAGCCGGGTCCCGGCGGTCTCGGTCGCCGCCCAGGCCGCGGCGAGGACCACCGCCGCGGTGCCCTGCATGTCGTCGTTGAAGGTGCAGCACCGGTCGGCCCAGTTCGCCAGCACGCGGCGGGCGTTGGCCGCGGCAAGGTCCTCCCAGTGCAACATCGCGTAGGGGAACAACTTGGTCGCCGTGGTCACGAAGGCCTCGATGAAGGCGTCGTAGCGTTCGTCCCGGACGCGGGCGTGCCGGATTCCCAGGTAGAAGTCGTCGTTCAGCAGCGCCGGGTTGTCGGTGCCGGTGTCGAGCATCACCGGCAGCGCCCGCAGCGGGTGGACGCCGGCCGCGGCGGTGTAGACCGACAACTTCCCCACCGCGATCTGCTGACCGCCCACGCCCCAGTCGCCGATACCGAGGATGCCCTCGCCGTCGGTGGCGACGATCAGGTCGACGTCGTCGGCAGTCAGGTCGGTGTGCGCCAACCGCTCGTGGACCTCCTCGGGCCGATCGATCGACAGGTAGACACCGCGCGGCCGCTGGTACTCCTGGCTGAACCGTTCGATGGCGGTGCCGATCGTCGGGGTGTAGACGATCGGCAGCATCTCCTCCAGATGGTCGGCGAGCAACCGGTGGAACAGCACCTCGTTGCGGTCGCGCAGATTGCTGAGGTACACGTGCTTGTCCAGGGCTGTCGGTTGGCGGGTGTACTGCCCGTAGACCCGGCGGACCTGACCCTCCAACGTGGAGACGCCGTCGGGCAGGAAGCCGGTCAGTTCCAGGCGCTCACGCTCCTGTTCGGTGAACGCTGTGCCCCGGTTCAGCAGCGCGGGTGCCAGGACATCGCGCCCGCGGGCGCGCACCCGGGCGGTCCAGGTGCCACCGACGTGCACCAGGTCGTACGGCCGGACGGCCACGGGCCTCACCCTCCCTCGACGGCCACCGCGATCTGACGCGCGGTCACCAGGGGCCCATACCCCGTTTCGCCTGAAGGTCCGTCAGATCGGCGACGCCGTAGAAGTCCATGACCTCGCCGGGGCCGGTGCGCCCGTCCTGGTCGGTCCACTCCATGAGCGCGTTGAAGAACACGATGTCCGGCCAGGCCTGCAGCGGGAACGTCGTCCGACCGACGCCGTGCAATCGCCATTCCTTACCGCGGACGTCGGTCAGCGTGAGGTCCTTGGTCGCCGGGTACCAGCCGTCGTGGGTGGTGGTGCCGTGCCCGCCGGTCATCCCGTAGACCTGACCGCCGTCGAGCACGTAGCCGTGGGTCAGCGTCATCGTCGCGGCGCGGTCGGCCGGGTCGTAGGCCAGCATGGCGTGGATCGCCGAGGTCCTCGAGAAGTGCGCGTGCAGCCAGGACAGCGAACTGCGGTGCCGCTCCGGCCGGATGCCCCAACTGTGGTCCCAGGTGGAGACGCACTCGAACGGCATCACCTGCCCGCGCAGCACGACCTGCCCACTGAGCACGCCGGTCTGATCGAAGTGGCCGTTGTAGGCATCGCCCCAGGCCTCGCCGGCCAGCGGGTCCATCGCCGGGTCGTGGATGTCGAACGGGTCCATCAACGCGCGGAACGTGAACTCGATCGACGTGCCCTCGCCGTCGTCGAAGCGGACGTCGTAGACCCGGTTGGGTTCCACGGCCCGCACCGACAGACCGCTCTCCAGCGAGTAGTCGCACAGGTCGAAGTCGGGACCCATCGGCACGTGGGCCTGGAAGTCCCAGTAGTCGCCCTCCCAGACCGCCTGTGCCCGGCGCGAGTTGATCGCGATCATCGTCTGGACCACACCCAGGTTGGTGCGGAACAAGGCGTAGATCGTCACCAGGTAATCGGTACCGGGGATGTGGAATCCCCAGTAGTTGGTCTCGGCCCACGATCGCGACGACGACGACGGGGGGTGCAGTCGGGCATCCTCGGCTCGGATCACCCGGCCAAGTAGACCGGTGGTGGCATCGGTTGTCCACCGTCGAGGATGCGGTTTCAGTTCGGCTGGTTGCCCGGCTTCCACTTGATCCCGCAGCCGGCCGACGGCTGGTGCGGTTCGGGCACCGCCCGCCCGGCCAGGACGTGCTCGACGGCGGCCTGCAGGGTCGCGCCGGTGACCGGGCGGTCCAGGCTCGGCCGCGATTCGTCGAACTGCCCGCGCCAGGCCAGCCTGCGGCCGGCGTCGTACAGGAACAGGTCCGGGGTGCAGGCGGCCCGGTAGGCCGCGGCAACCGACTGTGACTCGTCGAGCAGGTAGGGGAAGCCGAACCCGGCACGTTCGGCCTGCATCCGCAGGCCCGCGGGGCCGTCGTCGGGGTAGGCACCGGTGTCGTTGCTGCAGAGGCCCACTGTGGCCAGGCCGGACCGGGCCAGCTCGGCGATCAGCACACCGAACCGCATCTCGATGTGCTTCACGTACGGGCAGTGATTGCAGATGAACGCGACCAGCAGCGCCGGGGCGGCCGCGAAGTCGTCGAGCCCGACCGGCTTGCCGTCCAGCGAGGGCAGCGAGAAGTCGGGGGCGGGTGTTCCGAGAGCAATCATCTGCGAGCTGACTGGCATGCCTTCGATCATGCCCCAGCCACGGCGGAGTAGTCCGCAAGGAGGAGCGAGCAGTCGATGAACTGCCGGTTGGAGAGGATTCCGGCGGCGCGTTCCGGGTGGTTGGGTATTAAGCCCGCCCGGGATCGGTGGTGCTGTGTACGACATCAGGATCGAGCCGTTCGGCGAGACCTTCGACTGCGGCGAGGACGAGACGATCCTCGCCGCCGCGTTGCGTAACCGCCGCTACCTGCGTTACGGCTGCAAGCACGGTGGCTGCGGGACCTGCAAGGTTCAGGTTCTCGACGGCGACGTGGAGATCACCGCGTCGAACTTCGCACTGCCACCGGCCGAGCGCGACGCGGGCACGATCCTGGTCTGCCAGAGCTACCCGGTCGAGGACTGCATCCTCGACGTCGGCGCGATGAACCTCGACGAGGACGAGTTCCGCCGCGGCGATGCCACCACCAGCCGGGCGATGACGGTGGAGTCGGTGACCGCGCTGACCCACGACATCCGCCGGTTGGTGCTGCGCCACACCCCCGACGGCTCGCTGCCGTTCGTCGCCGGGCAGTTCGTGAACGTGACCGTGCCCGGCACGACCGCGCAACGCTCCTACTCGATGGCCAACGGCTCGGCCGACATCGACCGCATCGAGTTGATCTGCAAGGTGCTGCCCGGCGGGCTGTTCTCCGGCTGGCTCACCGACACCGCCGCACCCGGCGACCCGGTCGAGGTGTCCGGCCCGTTCGGGGCGCTGGCGGTCCGGTTGTCGCACCGGGACCTGGTCATGGTCGCGGGCGGCTCGGGCCTGGCGCCACTGTTGTCGATGCTGATCGACCTGTCCCGCAAGGGCTGCGAGCGGCCGATCAGCCTGTTCTTCGGCGCGCGTACCGCCGCCGACCTCTACGTCACCGAGGAGATCGCGGCCCTGGCCGCCGACCTGCCGCTGACGTTCGTCCCGGTCGTGCAGTTGCCCGATGCGAACTGGGCCGGGGCGACCGGCCTGGTGACGGACGCGTTGGCGGCCGCCCGCGAGTCCTGGTCCTCCTCCGACGCCTACCTGTGCGGGCCTCCCGGGATGATCGACGCCGCTCGTGACCTGCTGGTTGCCCGCGGAGTCCGGCCCCAGAACGTCTACTTCGACGCGTTCGTATCCACCGGGGAAACGGCCGGCGTCTGAACTGTCCGTTCGGACAAAGACGTGACCCACCTCACGTGACACGATCGGCCCTACCGAGTCGTCCCACTCGGCCAACGGCGCACGCCCACGAAACGTGGAGGACGAATGCCATCCCTGGTGCAGGCCCATGACCGCGTCAAGGCCGTCGAGTGGACGCCGTCGTACGTGGAGCACCAGCCGAGGTATCCCACCAGGTACAAGCTGCCGCGCAAGACCAAGGACCCGTTCCGGACGTTGGTGCGCGAGTACCTGACGATGGAGCAGGAGAAGGACGACCGGCAGTACGGCGGCTTCGAGGACGTGCTCTCCCGCACGGCGCGGTCGTCCGACGCGGACCTGGGTTGGCTGGAGGGCCTGAAGCTGGCCCTGCCGATCGTGGTCTACGCCGAGTACGGCGCGGAGAAGTGCCAGTCGATGCTGGTCGACACCGTCGACAACGCCGAACTGCGGGCCGGCTACCTCGCGCAGGCGATGGACGAGCGGCGCCACCTGAACCAGCAGATGTACCTGCTGCGGCACTTCGCGAAGAACGCCGCCGACCCGGCCGGGTTCGACCGCGGCATGAAGGTCCGGGGGGACAACATCTTCGCCCGCGCCGGGCGGGTGTGCTTCGACAACTTCTACGTCAACGACCCGATCGAGTGCGCGATCAGCCTGCAGGTGATCGGCGAGACCGCCTACACCAACCCGCTGTTCGTCGCCTTGACGCAGGTGGCCGCGCTGAACGGCGACCACGCCACGCCGGGCGTGTTCCTGTCGATCCAGTCCGACGAGGCCCGGCACATGGCCAACGGCTACGCCACCCTGGCGACCGTGCTGTCCGAGCCGGACAACCTGCCGATGCTGCAGCAGGACTTCGACCGCTCGTTCTGGAAGCAGCACGTGTTCCTCGACCCGCTGATCAGCGTGCTGTTCGACTACTTCGGCCGCGGCAAGATGAACAAGTGCTACTACAAGCTCTGGGAGGAATGGGTCGCCGACGACTGGGTCGGCAACTACATCGGCACCCTGGAGCCGTTCGGCCTGCAGGTCCCGAAGTACTTCGGTGAGGCCGCCGAACGCCTGAAGTGGTCCGGGCACACCGCGGCGATGGTGGCCGCCGCGTCCTGGCCGTTGCACTACTGGCGGTGGCCCAGCATGACCCCGCAGCACATGGAGTGGATGGAGAACCAGTACCCGGGTTGGTACGACATCTACGGGCAGTTCTGGGAGGCGTTCAGCTGCCTCGAGGACCCGAGCATGGAGATGATCCCGCTCCAGGGCCTGTCGCAGCGGCCGTTCTTCTGCCGCACCTGCGCGCTGCCGTGCGTGTTCCCGAAGATCGACGAGTCAACCGAGCGGGTTCGGCAGTACAACGGGCGCAACCACGCCTTCTGCTCGAACGCCTGCGAGGAGATCTTCTGCCAGCAGCCCGAGCGCTACGAGGCCACGATCCTGTGGGACGAACTGTGGGACGGCACCAGCCTGGAGGAGTTCGTCGTCACCCGCGATCTGCTGCGCGCGGACGGCAAGACCCTGATCGCGCAACCGCACACCCGGGACGACTCGCACATGTGGACCGTCGATGACGTCGCCCGGCTGAACTTCGAGATCACCGACCCGATCAAGGACGTGAAGGACGCACCCGAGCTGGTCAAGCAACCCGATGGCACGCTCGTCCTGAAGACCGACGAGTTGGTCGGGACCGGGGCATGACCGTCCCGGCGCCGGCGAAACAGGCGCGGGACTTCACCTACATCAACTCCCGCAAGAAGCGCCCGAGCGAGTACGAGGCGGTCAACCTCCACGTCCAACCGAAGCTGGGCAACTGGTGGGACAAGGGCAACTCCTACCTGCGCACCCCCGACGGCCGCCCGGGGTTCATCGAGGAATCCACGCTGCTGCGCCACCCGGACTGGCACGACTTCCGCGACCCGTCCGCGTTGTGGCAGCGCCCGTACATGCGGATGCAGGCCGAGCAGGAACGGGCGATCGACCGGCTCACCGTCGACGTGGCGCCCTGCGCCGCGACCGACATCGACCCGGTCTGGCGCGACGCGGTCCTGCGCGACCACTACGCGGTGTGGTCCTTCGTCGAGTACGGCCTCTACCGGGGCATGTTCTCGGCCTCGCGCGAAGGCCTGTCCGACACAGTTGTCGCCTCGATGCTTTTCGAGACCTTCGACCGGGCCCGGCACTCCCAGGACATCGTGCACTGGCTGCTGGCCCTCGAGGAGACCGTGCCCGGCTTCGACTCCACCGGGGCCAAGCAGGCCTGGCTGGAGTCCGAGCGCTACCAACCGCTGCGTCAGGTCGTCGAGGAGATCTGCTTCGGGGTCAAGGATTGGGGCGAGACGATCGTCGCGATCAACCTCTGCTTCGACCCCATCGTCTCCCAAGTCGCAGTGAGCCGTCTGCTGCGGCACGCGCCGTTCCACGGCGACGTGGTCACCAAGCTCATCACGGCCTCCTTCGACCGTGACCGGGCCCGGGAGGCCGACTGGACGGCCGAGTTCGTCCGGATGATCACCGCCGACGGTGTCCCGGCGGCAATGGACAACCGGCGGACAGTCACCGAGTGGGTCGCCCGGTGGACCCCACGGGTCGTCGAGGCGACCCGGCCGCTGGTCGAGGTCTACGCGGCCGTACCCCGGCTTGCCGGGGTCTTCGGCGACACCCTGACCCAGGCCGTCGAGGCGGCGCACGAGACCGCCGTCGGCCTCGGCGTGGCAGGTGCCCGATGACCCCGACGGACCAGGGCTTCCGCACGGTGCTGGTCCTGATGAAGGGCAGCGCCGCCGACGCCACCATCGACGCCCTGGAGAGCAGCGGCCAGGACGTTGTGATCACCGATGAGGGCCCGTACTGGAAGATCCAGGGCCGCGGCGACATCGTGGTCGACATGGCCGCGGTCGAGGCCGAACTCGGCGCCCCCATCACGCTGGCCAACTGGCTGGTCACCATGACCAGCTTCGTCGGCTACGCCGACAAGAGCGAGACCCAATTCAGCGTTCACGCCGAGCGTGGCGCGGCGGTGAATCGGGTACAGCCCGCGCGCTGATCCGAGGAATCGGGGCCACGGGTGACAAAACCCACTGGCTGCCTCGATTGCGTGGGCGCACCTTGGGAGAGGCAGCACATCACCTGTCCTGAGGTTCCCAGGAGTTGCTCATGTTTCTGCTCAACCTGCTCAGCAGCATCCTCAACGCGATCTTCTCGGCCGCGGGCGGCCTGCTCGGCGGCGGCCATCTGATCAGCTGCGTGATCAATCAGGGCTGCACGATCATCCCGGCCGGCTGAGCCCGCGCCGCAGGCCGTCGAAGGCCACCGCGCACACCGCGTCGGCCAGTTCCGGCCCGGGCGGCCGCCGGCCGGGTCGGTACCACTCCACGGTCGAGTTGACCAGCCCGAACAGCAGTCGCGCGGTCACCGTGGGGTCGACATCGGGGCGGATGTCGCCCTCCTGCTCGGCCTGCCGCACCAGCCCGGCCACCAGGCGGTCGAACGCGCGGCGCCGAGCCAGGGCGTGGCGCTCCACCTCGGTGTTGCCGCGGACCCGCAGGAGCAACGTCACGTAGGGCAGCCGGTCCTGCAGGACCGCGACCGCCCCGCGGACCAGCACCTGGAGACGCTCGATGGCCGGGGCGTCGGTGGCGCGGGCCGCCTCGGCCGCCTCGGCCCAACCGTCCAGGGCCCGGTCCAGCGCCATTCGCAGCAGTTCTTCCTTGCCGGAGACGTGGTGGTAGATCGCCGACTTGGC
Organism: Sporichthyaceae bacterium; assembly: GCA_036269075.1. Classification (NCBI taxonomy): domain Bacteria; kingdom Bacillati; phylum Actinomycetota; class Actinomycetes; order Sporichthyales; family Sporichthyaceae; species Sporichthyaceae bacterium. The sequence continues at coordinate 6,082 of DATASX010000063.1, read as the reverse complement.
GACCCCGAGCCGCCCGGCCAGGTCCTCCATGCTGGTGCCGTCGTAGCCGCGTTCGTTGAACACCTCGACCGCGGCCGCCAGCACCGACTCGAGGTCGTGCCCGGGCCGCCCCCGGCGACGCGGAGCACCGCCCGCCATGGATGTCTGGTCAACCCGCACCGGGTTAGGATAACTTACCGAATGATCGGTATGTAAATGCCGACGGGAAGGGGCCCGCCGCATGACGAGCGTTGCCGCCGAGGCGGAGCTGTCCGGGCACTTCGAGGACACGATCGCGCACGACAAGCGGATCGAACCGCGCGACTGGATGCCCGAGGCCTACCGGGCCACGATGATCCGGCAGATCGCGCAGCACGCGCACTCCGAGATCATCGGCATGCAGCCGGAAGCCAACTGGATCACCCGTGCCCCGTCGCTGCGCCGCAAGGCGATCCTGATCGCCAAGGTCCAGGACGAGGCCGGGCACGGCATGTACCTGTACAGCGCCGCCGAGACCCTGGGCGCCGATCGGACCGACATGACCGAGAAGTTGCTGACCGGGCGTCAGAAGTACTCCTCGATCTTCAACTACCCGACGCTGACCTACGCGGACGTCGGCGTGATCGGCTGGCTGGTCGACGGTGCCGCGATCTGCAACCAGGTGCCGCTGTGCCGCTCCTCCTACGGCCCCTACGCCCGGGCGATGATCCGGGTCTGCAAGGAGGAGTCGTTCCACCAGCGGCAGGGCTACGAGCTGCTGCTGACGATGATGCGGGGCACCGCGGCGCAGCAGGAGATGGTCCAGGACGCCACCGACCGGTTCTGGTGGCCCTCGCTGATGATGTTCGGCCCGCCGGACGACCGTTCACCGAACACCGCGCAGTCCATGGCCTGGGGCGTCAAGCGGCACACCAACGACGAACTGCGGCAACGGTTCGTCGACATGACCGTCCCGCAGGCGGAGAAGCTCGGCATCACGCTGCCCGACCCGGGCCTGGTGTGGAACTCCGACCGCGGGCACTACGACTTCGGAGAGGTCGACTGGACGGAGTTCGACGCGGTGCTGAAGGGAAACGGACCGTGCAACGCCCAGCGCATCGCGGCCCGACGGGCCGCACACGAGGACGGCGCCTGGGTCCGCGAGGCCGCGTCCGCGCACGCCGCGAAACGGGGCCCGGCATGAGCCCGCGTTCGGACTGGCCGCTGTTCGAGGTATTCCTGCGCGGTAAGCGCGGGCTGAACCACGTGCACGTCGGCAGCCTGCACGCTGCCGACCCGGAGATGGCCCTGCGCCACGCCCGCGACCTTTACACCCGACGCAACGAGGGGGTCAGCATCTGGGTCGTGGCCGCCGCCGACATCCTCGCGTCGAGCCCGGACGAGAAGGACCCGTTCTTCGCCCCGTCCGGCGACAAGGTCTACCGGCACCCCACGTTCTACGCCATCCCCGACGACGTTCCGCATATGTGATGGACAGTCACGACGAGAATCCGTACGACCTGCTGGCCATCGAGGCCGACGGGTCGGAGCGCTGGGCCTTCGGAACCGGGTTCTCGGACCCGCTCGAGGGCATCGACGCAGGAGTCCCGGCCGGCCTCGACCCCGCCGCCTTGGCCCGGTACTGCCTGGCGCTCGGGGACGACGCCCTGATCTACAGCCATCGACTGACCCAGTGGATGACCCGGATGCCGGAACTGGAGGAGGAGACCGCGCTGGCCAACGTCGCGCTGGACCTGCTCGGCCAGGCGCGGATGCTGCTGAGTCGGGCGGGCGGGATCCTCGGCCGGACCGAGGACGAACTGGCGTTCCTGCGCACTGAGCCGGAGTTCCGCAACGTCCGACTGGCCGAACGCAGCGACGCCGACTTCGCGGATCTGATGGCCCGTCTGTTCGTGTTCTCGGTCTGGCGTCTTGAGCTCTTCGAGGCGCTGACCACCGCACCCGACCACCTGCTGGCGGCGATCACGGCCAAGGGCGTCAAGGAACTGGCCTACCACCGCGATTACGCGGCCGGCTGGGTGGTGCGCCTGGGCGACGGGACCGAGTTGTCGCACCGCCGGATGCAGCGGGCGTTGGACGAGGTGTGGCCGCTGGTGGACGAATTGTTCCGACCCGACGCGCATGCGCTCGCGGTGGCGTCGCGAGCGGCGTTCGACGCCACTCTGGACACGGTGCTTGCGACGGCTGGGCTGGCACGCCCGGAACTTGCCGGACTGGCCGGCGTCGGCGGTCGATTCGGTCGCGACGGCGTGCACACCGAGGCGATGGGCTACGCGCTCGCCGAGATGCAGTCCGTGGCGCGCGAGTACCCGGGCGCAACGTGGTGAGCGACTGCGACGAGCGAGGAACGAGTGAGGAGCACAAGCGAACATCTGCAGTGGTGGTGACATCCCGAACCGCGTGGGAGGTCGCCGCGGCCACTCCGGATCCGGAGCTGCCCAATCTCACCGTCGCCGACCTCGGGATCCTGCGTTCGGTCGAACAGACCGCCGACGCGCTCGTTGTCACGATCACCCCGACCTGGAGCGGGTGCCCGGCGATGCATGAGATCGGTGCGGACCTGCGTGCCCGGCTGAACCGTGCCGGGTGGGCCGACGTGGTCGTGCGGACGGCCCTGGCGCCGCCCTGGACCACCGACTGGATCACCCCGGAGGGCCACGAGAAGCTGCGCAGCGCCGGGATCGCCCCGCCGGGTCCGGCGCGCACCGGGCCGGTGGCGCTGACGCTGGGGAGCGGCCCGGACCCGGTGCCGTGCCCGAACTGTGGCGCTGCGGACACCGAGCGCACCGCGGAGTTCGGCGCCACCGCCTGCAAGGCGCTGTACCGCTGCCGGTCCTGCCGGGAGCCGTTCGAGGCGGTGAAGCCGTTCTGAGATTCCATCGGCTTACGGTCGAGACGATCGACCGGCTGACCGACGACTCGGCCGCGATCACCTTCCACGTCCCGCCCGAGGCAGCTGCGGAGTTCGCGTTCGCGGCCGGGCAGAGCCTCACCGTGTGCCGCGGCGCCGAGCGACGCTCGTACTCGATCTGTGCCCCGGTCGGGGCCGCGCCCCGGATCGGGGTCCGCGAGGTGCCCGGCGGCGCCGTGTCCGGGTGGCTGATCCACGACCTGCATCCGGGCTACGTTCTCGACGTCGCGCCCCCGGCGGGCTCGTTCACGCCTGACCTCGAGGACCCGGGGCAGCACGTGCTGATCGCAGCCGGCTCGGGGATCACGCCGATGCTCTCCATCGCCGCCTCGGTGCTGTCGGCCGACCCGAGTTCCCGGATCACGCTGATCTACGGCAACCGGCGCTCGGACACGGTGATGTTCGCCGACGAGGTCGCGGACCTGAAGGACGCCTACCCGACCCGAATGCAGTTGGTGCACGTGCTTTCCCGTGAACCGCAGGAGGTGGAGCTGTTCAACGGGCGCCTGGACGCGGCGAAACTTGCTTCGCTGCTCCCGGTCGTCGTGGACGTGCCGGCCGTCGACCACTGGTGGTTGTGCGGCCCATTCGGGATGGTCACCGACGCGATCGACCTGCTGCGCGCCTCCGGCGTGCCGGACCGCTCCATCCACCGTGAGCTGTTCTGGGTCGGTGAGGATCCGCCGATCGAGGTCACACACGTTGATGCCGCGGTCACTGACGGCGCCGCGGTCACCGTGATCCTGGACGGGCGGGCCACGACCTTCCAACTCCCGGCCGGGATGGCAGTGCTCGACGGTGCCCAACGGGTGCGGCCGGACCTGCCGTTCGCCTGCAAGGGCGGGGTGTGCGGCACGTGCCGAGCCCGGTTGGTGGCCGGCGAGGCGACCATGCGACGCAACTACGCGCTGGAGGAGAAGGAGGTTGCCGCCGGTCAGGTGCTGACCTGCCAGACGCACCCGGTCTCCGACGCGATCGCCGTCGACTTCGACGTCTGAGGCAGGACTGCAGTGACGGCAGAACTGGATCCGATCGAAACGGCATCGATCGACGAACTGCGCGAGCTCCAGCTGGGCCGATTGCAGTGGTCGCTGCGCCATGCCTTCGACAACGTCCCGCACTACCGCGCCGCGTTCACCGCGGCCGGGGTACATCCCGACGACTGCCGGGAACTGGCCGACCTGGCGGCGTTCCCGTTCACCGCAAAGGCCGACTTGCGCGCGAATTATCCGTTCGGGATGTTCGCTGTACCGCGGGAGCAGGTGGCCCGGGTGCACGCTTCGTCCGGCACTACCGGGCGGGCCACCGTGGTCGGCTACACCTCCGGTGATCTCGACGTGTGGGCCACGGTGATGGCCCGCTCGATCCGGGCCGCCGGCGGGCGCCCGGGCCACCTCGTCCACAACGCCTACGGATACGGCCTGTTCACCGGAGGACTGGGCGCGCACTACGGCGCGGAGCGTCTCGGTTGCACGGTGGTCCCGATCTCGGGGGGTATGACGGAGCGTCAGGTCTCTTTGATCCGTGACTTCTGCCCCGACCTCATCATGGTCACGCCGTCGTACCTGCTGGCGATCCTCGACGAGATGGAACGGCAGGGCCTGGACCCGGCCGGGTGCTCGCTGCGCTACGCGATCCTTGGCGCCGAGCCGTGGACCGAGGCGATGCGCACCGAGATCGAGACCCGCCTCGGCGTCTGGGCCACCGACATCTACGGGCTGTCCGAGGTGATCGGCCCCGGCGTCGCGCAGGAGGTCGTCGAGTCCAAGGACGGCCTGCACATCTGGGAGGACCACTTCTACCCGGAGATTGTCGATCCGGTCACCGGCGCCGTTGCGCCCGAAGGTTCGGTCGGGGAACTGGTGTTCACCTCGCTGACGAAGCAAGCCATGCCGATCGTCCGCTACCGCACCCGCGACCTGACCCGACTGCTTCCCGGCACTGCGCGCCCGATGCGCCGAATGGAACGGATCACCGGCCGGACCGACGACATGATCATCCTGCGCGGGGTGAACCTGTTCCCGACGCAGATCGAAGAGTTGATCCTGCGCTCACCGGCGCTCGCGCCGCACTTCCAGCTCCACCTGTCCCGGGCCGGTCGCATGGACCAGCTGACCGTGCATGTCGAACGACGCACGGACGTCTCCGCGGCGCTCGCCCAGGCCGCCGGCACCGATCTGGTGACGTCGATCAAGGAGACGATCGGGGTGAGCGTCACCGCGCTGGTCCGGGACCCGGGGGAGGTGGAGCGCTCCGCCGGGAAGATGCGGCGGGTCATCGACCTGCGAGAGGGCTGAACGCGCGGCCGGAACGCGGCTGGCGTTGTCGTGGTTGGGCGCCGTTTGCAGCGGTGCGGCGCGTTGGGGTTGGGCGCCGCCGTTACGGCACCCGGATGTAGCGCGCTCCTGGATGCCGCCGGGGTTGTGCAGGCCTGCCGGCCGGTTGTGTCGCGCGCTGCATCCGGATCGATGTCGTTGGTGGGCGCCGTTGTATCGACTCTGCTGGGTGCGGATTTGGTGGTTGCGGTTCAAGCGCCATTACGAAGAAGCGGGAACGGACCGCAACCGATCGGGAGATCCGTCGCTCGTCGGTCAGCGGGTTCCAAGGCCGGTACGGGTGACTGCAGAATCACTTACGGCGGGCGGCCACGGGCAGTTCGATCCGGATCCAGCGGGCCGGCGTGGGCCGTCAAGGGCAGACCGCACCTCGTGCGGCCCGGCCGAAGTGCGCTGGATCCGGGCTCCGTAACGGCGCGCAACCACGACGGACGCACCGCTCGACACCGGCCCAGGCCACCGGAAAAGAGATCCGGGTAATCTCTGTTTTCCCTTGCAGAGATGAGAAAACTCGACGAGAATAGTCTCATGTCGAACACCAGTTCGAACCGACTCATGTCGGTCGAGGAGGCCCTGGACTGGCTCGCGGCCACCGCCGACGAGACCACCTGGACCGGCGCGGCCACCGACGGCACCGACGTGCTGGCCCGCATCGGGCTGATCGAGCGGCAGATCGCGATGCTGCACGGCGAGCAGGTGCTGGCCATGGCCGAACGGGTCGCGGACTCCCTGGACCGGCACGAGGCGGAGCGCCCCGCCTGGGTGGACCCGCAGACCTGGGAGCAGTCCCAGGAGTTGGACTTCGCCGAGCGTTCGGCCTACGCCGAGGTCGCCCTGGAGTTGGGCCTGGCTGATC
>DATASX010000062.1 GCA_036269075.1 Sporichthyaceae bacterium | reverse complement strand
GCTCACAGCTCGACCACCGGCGCCGCGCAGATACCGCACGGCTCGGTGTCGGCGAAGGCCAAGGTCTTCGCGTCCAGCCAACGGACGTCCTTGCCGGCCAGCAGCGGGCAGTGCGCCAGGTGGTAGCGGCGCATGCCGGTCGCGATGCCGAACCGGTCACCGGTCGGGACCTCCGCGGTGACTGCGGCCTCGGCGACCGGTTCGGTCCTGTCCAGCCGGCGCACCACCTCACGTCGCAGGATCGCGACCCGGGTCAGGCCGAGCACCAGCCACCCGACCATCGCGAACCCGGCCAGCAGCAACGAGGCGATGCCGAGACCGAGCCAGCGCGCCTGTGGCGTCAGCCGGGCCGTACCGCTGATCCCGATCCAGGTGATGATCAGCCCGACCACGCCGAGCCCCACGACCAGGCCGACCACCGCGGCGTCGCGCCGCCGCCACGGCTCCGGGGTCTCGCCCAGGGCCGTGCCCGTCCCGCCGATGGCGCGGCGACGCACCGCCCGGGCCCCGGGGACCGCCAAAGAGGCCACGGTTACCGGCCACCGGCCTCGGAGTCGAGTCGGGCTCGGATGCCCCGCAGTTCACGCCACTGGTCGCGCAGATCGGCGGACAGCCAGAGCATGCCGCCGAGGCCGAGCAGGAAGACCCCGCCGAGTCCTTCGGAGGCCAGGTAGGGCAATTGCTCGGACACGAAGCCGGTGCCGCTGACGTGCACCCAGCCGGTGATCAGCAGGATCGCCCCGGCCAGCGTCGCGACCGCGGCCAGCACCCGGTCCCACTGCAGCCGAGCCCAGACGACGACGTTCACGCGCGTCCTCCTGCCCAGCGCAGCACCAGCAACGACAGCGCGCCGGCGACACCGACCCCGCCGACCATCAGGTACAGCCAGCTCACGTCGGAACTCAACGGCTTGCGGTTCGCGGTCAGCGCGGCGAAGTCGACCGGCTGGGTCGGCGCGCCGGCCGCAGCGACCGCCGGGGCGGTCCCGATCGCGGGCGGCGGCACCGAGACCGCGGTGCCGATCGAGGGCAGCATGCCGGCCGGTGCCGCACCCGGCGCGGCCGGCGGGTTCAAGGCCCCGCTGCTCGCGGCCACGCCCGGTGTGGCTGTGCCGGTGTCGCCGGCGCCGCGGTAGGAAATCGCGGCCTGCGACAGGCCCATGGTCAGCGTCACCGGGGTCTGGCCGGAAACCCCGCCGGGGGATCCGGGTGGTGCGGGCAGCGTGGTGGCGATCTGCAGTCCGGCCCCGACGATGCCGTCGGTGGTGTTCTGCGGGGCCTGGTAGCTGACGTGGTAGCCGGCCTGCTCGAAAGCGGCGAACACATCCTTGGCCGGGACCGGGGTGGCGTTGGCCGGCGCCCCGGGCAGCGTGACCGTGAAATCGCCGTTCTCGAAACCGATCTGCGGAGCCGTCAGTTTCTCCGGCGCCCCGGTGGATCCCGGCGGCGGCGGGACCGTCAACGCCAGACCGGGCACCGAGATCGAACTGAACGAGAGCGAGGAGGTGCGGGTGAGCTTGCCGGTGGCGTCGCGGGCCGCGCCGGCCGCCGCGTGCAGTCCGGTGACCACCAGCGAGTCGCCGAGACGGAGCACGTCGGCGTCGCTGGTCGAGGTGGCCGCGATCGAGTCGCCGTCGCGGGCGATGCGCGCGATCGAGGTGGCGCCGACGCCCTTCGAACCGCCGGTCGCGGTCGCCTGGGTGATCGTGTCGCCGCTCTCCGAGCTCAGCTCGATGCCCGGGTAGTTCAGTCGGCGCACGTCGTCGCCGTAGGACGTGCTGACCAGGAACGGGTACCCGGGCAACGGCAGGTGCAGGGCACCGCCGGCCACTCCGGGCAGGCCCGCGACGTCCTCGCCGGGGTCGGGGAAGGCCGCGTAGCCGTCGGACTGGCGCAGCGAGGTCTGCTTGACCGCGGCCGTCGGGCCTTGGGCCTGGGGCGCGACGCCGAGCGGGATCGACTGGTTGGAGAAGATCACCTTGACGCCGGTGGCGTTGGCGGAGGCCTCGTAGGTGGCATCGGCCCGCGCCGAACCGCCCCACACGAACGGCGCGATGCCGGCGGCGAGGATCGCCGCCCAGGCTGCTCGGCGCGCCCTACGATCGGCCATCGGTGAATCCTCCGGATCAGTGTTCCTACCAAACCTCAGGGTATGGAATGCCCGGGTTCGGTCTGGTATGAACTGCGGTTAACCACTTTGTACGCGGAGCACATCGTTAAGGCAACGTTCCATACCGCACGGTATCGAGGAGGCCTGCCATCGGGGCGAGCAGTACGGCATCGTACCGCCGGGCGAATGGGCGGTCGACGGTGTCTTCCCGCACAAATTCGGGCGGAACCTCCCGGCTGAGGCGGGAGGACTGGTTCGAACCGGCCTTCGCGCTCCTCGGGTCGGCCGGTCCGGAGGCGCTGACGATCGCGTCCTTGTGCCGGCGATTGCGGGTCACCAAGGGCTCCTTCTACCACCACTTCGTCGGGATGCCGGAGTTCGTCGAGGCCCTGCTGCGCGACTGGGAGGCCCGCTTCGCCGCGATCCTCGACGAGGTGGCCGGGTTGTCCGACCCGGTGCGGCGATCGGAACTGACGGCCCAGCACATCTTCGCGATGGATCATGACGCGGAGGCGGCGTTGCGCGCCTGGAGCTACCGCGACCCGGTGGTCGCGGCCGCCGTCGAGCGGATGGACCGGGCCCGGGCGCAGAACTACGCCAACACCCTTGCGCTGTCGATCGACGATCCGGAACGCTGCCGGGTGTTGGCCGCGATGGGGACCGCGGTGCTGATCGGCCTGCAGATGTCCGACCGTCCCGTCGATCGCGAGCGCTTCCTGCGGGTGGCCCTGGAGTGGGCGCAGACCAACGTCGGCCTGACCGTCGAGGCGCACCGGGACGGCGACCAGGTGCGGATCAAGGTGGTCGGCCGACGCGGGCGCGAACGGAATAGTTGATGTGTCAACTAGGTTGGTACCGGCGTAGGAATTGCACCCGCTGAGCTGTGGAGGTAGCCATGCCTGCCGTGACCGTCGACGACATCACCGTCCTGCCGCGCATCCCGGAGCCGGACCCGGCGACCACCACCACCCGTCCGGTCCTGGCCACCACACAGGCGCCGACCGGACACGAGGGCGAGGGCTTCCCGGTCCGGCGCGCGTTCGCCGGCGTCAACCTCGCCGCGCTCGACCCCTTCATCCACATGGACCAGATGGGCGAGGTCGAGTACGCGCCCGGGGAGCCGAAAGGCACCGCGTGGCACCCGCACCGCGGCTTCGAGACCGTCACCTACATCCTCGACGGGGAGTTCGCACACCGCGACTCCCACGGCGGCGGCGGGTTGATCACCAACGGCGACACGCAGTGGATGACCGCCGGCAGCGGCCTGCTGCACATCGAGGTGCCGCCCGAGCACCTCGTCGTGTCCGGTGGCCTGTTCCACGGCTTCCAACTCTGGGTGAACCTGCCGGGCGCGCAGAAGATGACCGCCCCGCGCTACCAGGACATCCGCTCCGGGGAGGTCGGGCTGCTCAGCTCGGCGGACGGGGGAGCGCTGTTCCGAGTGATCGCCGGCGACCTCGGCGGACATTCCGGACCGGGCATCACCCACACCCCGATCACGCTGGTCCACGCCACGATCACCCCGGGCGCCACGGTGCGCCTGCCCTGGCACCCGGACTACAACGCGCTGGTCTACGCGATGTCCGGCACCGGGACCGTGGGGACCGAACGCGCCGCGCTGCGCACCGGGACGCTGGCCGTGCTCGGCGCCGGCGACGCGATCACGCTGAGCGCCGACGTGAATCAGGACGCCCGGCACGCGGCCGGACTGGACGTGCTGCTGCTCGGCGGCCGGCCGATCCGCGAGCCGGTCGCGCACTACGGCCCGTTCGTGATGAACACCCGCGAGGAGTTGGCGACCGCGTTCGAGGACTTCCAGGCCGGGCGCCTGGGCGTCATCCCGGACTGACCGGCGCGTCCGCCGGTTGCGTACGGCCGGAGTGGGCTACGTCCCACGCGCGGTCGGACGCAGGCCGGCGGGCGATACCCTCCGCCACATGGAGCGCGTCTACACGCCGGTGATCGCCTTCGCGCGCGTCGCTTTCCGGGCCCTCGACACGCACATCAAGGTCGTGGGCGGGGAGCACGTCCCCCGCTCCGGGCCGGTGGTGCTGGCCAGCAACCACGTCAGCTACCTCGACTTCATCTTCGCCGGCTGGGGCGCCCGCCCGTCGGGCCGCCTCGTGCGCTTCATGGCCAAGGAGGAAGTGTTCAACCACCGCATCAGCGGGCCGTTGATGCGTGGGATGAAGCACATCCCGGTCGACCGCGACGCCGGGTCGAACTCATACCGCGAGGCGCTGGCCCGGCTGAAGGCCGGCGAGGTGGTCGGGGTGTTCCCGGAGGCCACGATCAGCCGGTCGTTCACGGTCAAGGAGATCAAGAGCGGCGCGATCCGGATGGCTTCAGCGACCAAGGCCCCGCTGGTCCCGATGGCGGTCTGGGGCGGGCAGCGCATGTGGACCAAGGATCGGCCGAAGGAACTGACGAAGCGGCACGTGCCGATCCTCGTCTACATCGGTGAGCCGCTGCACCCGCAGCGGGGTGAGGACGCCAATGCCGCGGCCGAGGAACTGCGCCGCCGCATGCAGGATCTGCTCGACCGCGCGCAGCGTGACTACCCGGACAGCCCGTCCGGCCCGGACGACTCCTGGTGGCAGCCCGCGCACCTCGGCGGCAGTGCGCCGGAGCCGGCCGAGGCTCTGCGACTCGACGGCCCGGTGGGCTGAAGCGCCCCGGTAGTCTCGGGCTGTGCCCGTCCTGCTGTCCCGTCGTTGGCTGGTGCTGCATGTCTTCGCCGCCGCGATGTTGACCGGGTGCGTCCTGCTGACCTGGTGGCAGTTCGACCGCGCGCAGGGTGGCAACACCCGCAGCCTCGGCTACACCTTCCAGTGGCCGATCTTCGCGTTCTTCACGGTCGGCGTCTGGGGCTGGCTGTGCCGCGACGCCACCCGGACGACCCCGCGGGCCCGCCGACCCGAGCGGGACTTCCCGGGTCGAGTCGCCGACGAGGTCGTGCTGCCGCCGTTGCGCCTGCCGATCCCGGAGCCGGAGGTCGCCGCCGACCCGGAACTGGCCGCGTACAACAAGATGCTCAAGCGCCTGGCCGAGGCGGACGACTAGTGAGTTCACCTCCCGAACCGCTCGACATCTCCCGCCCCTTGCGGCGTTACCGGATCGCCGCATACGTGGTCGGCACGCTGCTCGTGCTGGCCTGTGTCTCCTGGGCGCTGCACGGGGCCGGCAAGCCCAGCTTCCAGTGGATCTGGATCGCGCACGGCTGGTTCTACATCATCTACCTCGGCCTGGCCTTCGACCTGTTCCGCCGGGTGCGCTGGCCGCTGCCTCGGCTGGCCGAGATGCTCGTCGCCGGTCTGCTGCCGGGCCTGACGTTCGTGATCGAGCGCGACATCAACCGGTACGCCCGCTCGCACGCACCCGCGTCGGCGCGCTGACCGGGCGGACCACGCACCCCATGCCTGGTTCCGTCGACGAGTTGCTCGCGGTGTTCGACCTCGAGTCGATCGAGGACGGCCTGTTCCGCGCCCAGCCGCCGCCCACGTTGATGCAGCGGGTCTTCGGCGGGCAGGTGCTCGGGCAGGCGTTGCTCGCCGCCAGCCGAACCGTGCCGCCGGAGCGCTCGGCGCACTCGCTGCACGCCTACTTCCTGGTCGGCGGCGACCCGGCCGTACCGATCGTCTACGACGTCGAGAACCTGCGCGACGGGCGGTCGTTCAGCGCACGCCGGGTCGCGGTGCGCCAGCACGGGCGGCACATCTTCTACCTGACCGCCTCGTTCCAGATCCCCGAAGTGGGACCCGAGCACCAGGACCTTGCGCCCGACGTGCCGCTGCCGCACGACTGCCCGACGTTGGCGCAGAGCATGGCCAACACCCGCGACGGCACCTCGACGGCGGTGCTCGCCGCGGAATTCGCCGCGCTCGACGTCCGCTACGCCGGCTCGTCCGCACCGGGCGGCGCCTTGGCCGACCCGGCTCACCCGGCGCTGGCCCGGATCTGGATGAAGGCCGGCGGGCGCCTGCCGGACGACGACACCCTGCACCGCTGCGTACTCACCTACATGAGCGACCTGACCCTGCTGCACGCCAGCCTGGTGCCTCACCCGATGGACATCGACGCCACCCAGCGCGCGTCGATCGACCACGCCATGTGGTTCCACCGGCCCTTCCGGGCCGACGAGTGGTTGCTCTACGACCAGGTCTCGCCGTTCGCCGGCGGAGCCCGAGGCCTGGCGATCGGACGGATCTTCGACGCCAACGGATCACTGGTCGCGACCGCGGTTCAGGAGGGCCTGATCCGGCCCGGCGCGGGTCTGCACTGAGCCTGTCGGCATGCGCCGGCGGGTTTGGTCGCGGCGTGGCGATGAGGCATCCTTGCCGGCAAGCCGCGATTCGTCAGCCCGCAAGTCCGGGGCCCGCCGAGAGGAGTCGCCGATGCTGGATGGTGCCTGGTGAATGAGGGTCCGGGCGACGCCCGCCACCGTTCCGCGCGCGGGCTGTTCTCGCTGGTGCCGGCCCCGCCGCCGCCCGCGGCGCCGGGTTCGCTGGCCGCCGCGACCCCGCTCACCCCGGACCTGGCCCAGATCGATCCGGCCCGCCTGGACGTCATGTTCGACCCGGCCAACCTGCGTCGACCGATCCTGTCCTGCCTGCTCGAGCGCACCGCCGCGATCCTCGACGGCGTCGCGGTTCTGCAGACCCCGCGGATGCTGGTGATGGACCACGCCGGCGACGTCGACCGGGTGGTCCTGCGTCCGGACATCCGGCCGGAGGACCGCGAGGCCATGGACCGCGCGGTCGCCCTCGGCGGCGTGACCGTGCTGCCCTCGCGCGGAGCACGCCCGCGGCGAATGCTCGTCGCGATCCGCGGCTGCGGCGAGATGCTCGGGTTCCTGGTCGCCACCTCCCGCAGCGACGGAGCGTGGCCGCGTTCGGTCGCCTCCCGGGCCGCCCGCACGTTGGCTCTGGTCATGATGGTCTCCGGCGACGCCCTGGCCGAGCGCGACCACCGTCGGGCCGAATTGTTCGACGACCTGCTCGCGGGCACCGACCTGGATCGGCTCGGCGCCCGGGCGGTTGCGCTCGGGCACGACCTGGCTCGCCCGCACCGGGTGTTCGCGTTCGCCGTCGACGCCCCGCACGCCGGCGAGAGCAACGTCGCGCGCCTGGCCGAGTTGGCCGCGGAGGAGTGCGCGGTGGCGGCGCCGGGGGAGCCGGCTGGTGTAATCGGCCGGGCGGAGGGCCGCATCGTGGTGTTCCTGCCCCGTCCGCCGGGCCGCGACCCCGAGCCGGACCCGCACCGGTTCGCCGAGGCCGTGATCGCCGCCGGCGACCGGGCCGGGCTGTCGGTGTCGGCCGGGCTGGGCGGTGTCTGCGCGGGACCGGCGGAGTTCGCCCCGCAGGCCCGCAACGCGATCCGCACCCTCGACGTGCTGGCCACCACAGGTCGCACCGGCGCCGTGGCCGTGCACGACGACCTGGGCATCTACGGGCTGCTGATGGCCAGCGACGATCGCGCCGGCATGGACGAGTTCGTGCAGCGCTGGATCGGTCCGTTGCTGGACTACGACGTCGAGCACAACAGCGAGCTGACCCGGACCCTGGGCACGGTGCTGGAGTCCGCATCGCTGGCCGAGGCCGCCGAGGCGCTGTTCGTGCACACCTCGACGCTGAAGTACCGGGTCAAGCGCATCGAGGAGATCCTGGACACCACGATCCGCGACCCGCGTTGCGCCTTCCACCTGCAGCTGGCGACCACCATCCACCGGGTGCGCTCCGGGTTGGGCCGGGCCGATTCCGCCGAGCGGCCCCCGAACGGTTGCGCGGACGACGCCGTCCGGTGGTGACGTCCCAAGTGTTGCCCCGCACAATTCCGTTCGCAAAGGGCACCCATCCGGGGAGGATGTTGACTACGAAACTCTGATGTCCGGCGGTCGAGGGAAAAGGTGGCGCACCCGGTATGGGATCCACGGTGCAAGGTGAGCGGCCGCAGGACCCGCCCGCCGTCGACTCCGCTCCGGGCGTCCCGGCCGGAGCGGGCCGCAGCCTTGCGCAGCTGGCCGCCGAGCTGCACGACGGACTGAGCCAGGAGCTGTTCGCCGCCGAGCTGGACCTGCACGAGCTCCGGTGCTTGCCGGGCCTGACTCAGGAGGCCCGGGAGGTCGTCGAACGGATCGGTCGTCGGCTGTCGGCCGGCGCCCACCAATTGCGCTCGGTGCTGCTCTCGACACTCGAGGGGGAGCAGAGCGGCGACCCGGTCCCGGCTGTGGCCGAAGGTGCGCAGGACCTGATCGACCGTTTCGTGCGGGCGCACTCGATCCGTGCCGAGCTCGCGGTGACCGGGGAGGGCCCGGTACCGACGACGTCGGCCGCGCGGCTGTTGCTGCGCGCCGTGCGGGAAGGTCTGGCCAACGTCGCCAAGCACGCCGGGGCGGCCCGGGTCGAAGTTCTCCTGCGGCGCGACGAATGCTGGTGGACGGTGGTCGTCTGCGACGACGGCTCCGGCGACCCCGAGTCGGTCCGTTCCCAGGTGGCCGCGGCTCGCTCGTTCGGGCTGTGCAGCCTCCGCACCGACGCTGCCCGGGTGGGCGGCCGACTGACGCTGGACACCGCCGAGGGGCTCGGTGGGGTGCGGCTGACGGTCCGGGTCCCGGCGGGTCGAGCCGTTGCTGACTGACAACCTTTGCGGGGTCGTCCGCAGCCACTCGAGTGTCGATCATCTGCTTGTGAATTAGTGGCGGAATTCGCCCGCGCCGACATTCTTATTCGCGATCAAGAATTCCGGTTCCGCCGCCGGCCCAGGACGGCTAGCACACGCCTCCGCCGTTGTAAACGCCCCCTTCCGACCTGCTGTTTGAACTGGGTCACGGCCCTACCGACGGGTCACTTCGGGGTGTGGTCAGCGCCACGGTCTTTGTTGAAATTTGTGTTGGATTGACCATCCCGACGCCGCCGGATGCCGGTCTACACTGACCGGGTTCGTCCCCGTAACCGACTCGTCCCGCGTTCGTTGGTTCGGGGGAAGGCCCCACCCAGACCGTGCGGCCTCGCACCCGGCGTGCTCCTGCCTGTGCGCGGCTCCGAGATTCGCCGCCCAAGTTTCGGTCGGCAGGGAAGGCAGCGACGGCGCGCATGGATTCGCTGACAGCGCTCACGTTCAATCACGCAATTTTCTGGCCCGCGCTCATCAACGGGATCACGACCGCGGGTCTCTACGGCCTGATCGCGGTGTCCATGGTCCTCAGCTACCGGATCAGCCGCACGGTCGCGTTCGTGCACGGTGGCATCGTCCTGTCGGGCACGCTGCTGTTCTGGTACCTCTGCTCGCCCAACCTGAGCACGGGCAGCGCGCTGCTCGAGGGCAGCGGCCAGTCGACCAGCCGACCTGAACTCCCGATGTGGCCGACGATCATCGGGTTGATGCTCGCCGGGGCGGCGGTCGCCGCGACCTACGGCTTCCTGGTCACCAGCACCAAGCTGGCCCTGTACCCGAAGGTCACGCTCACCAACTTCTCGCTGGCCATGATGCTGGTGATGATCGGGATCCTGTTCAAGTACAACAAGTCCTCCGGTGAACCGGCTCCCACGCCCTTCGGCAACAAGAAGTTCCATATCGGCATCGAGACCGTGACCATGCACCAGGTCATGACGCTGGTCATCCTGGTCGCGGTCGTCGTCAGCTTCACCGTCCTGATGCAGCGCACCCGCTTCGGCATCTACGTCCGAGCCATCGCCGACAACGTCGAAGCCAGCAAGCTGGTGGGCGTCCCGATCGGCCAGGTCGGCACCTCGGTCTACGCGATCTCCGGCGCCATCTCCGCCCTGGGCGGCATCCTGCTCGGCAACTACGTCGGCACGGACACCACCAGCATCCTGTTCATCTTCCTGCGCGCGCTGATCGTGTGCGTGCTCGGCGCCTTCTCCAGCATCCCGCTGGCTCTGGCCGGTGCGGTCACCCTGGCGATCCTCGACTCGATGCTCAAGTCGGACGTGTTCGGGACCGTCGACGTCGGCCTCCGTGAGGTCATCGTCGTCGTGATCCTGTTCTCGGTGGTCATCCTGATCGACCGCTTCGGCAAGAAGGGCTCCTCCGTCCTCGCCCACTAATGGCCTCGCTGCACCCGGACATGCGCTTGGCCCACAGCCACGCAGGAATGGATTGAAATGGCACAAGCTACGAAGTCGGGCAGTCCCGCCCCGACGATTGACGTCCCACCACGCGTAGGCGGCATCCAAGGTCTGTTGGGTGTTCACCCGTTCGTCCTGCTGTTCGTCGCGGCCGGCTTCGTCTACCCGGCCGTCGCGAACGACTACTGGGTGTTCAACCTGACGACCGGCCTGATCCTGGCCATCGCGTGCCTCGGCCTGTTGGTCGTCGTCGGGTGGGGTCGGGAGATCTCGCTGGCGCAGGCCGGTCTGACCGGCGCGGCGTTGTACATCTCGGGTTACATGGCCCGAGGCAGCAAACCGGGCGAGGACGGTCCGGGTCTGCCATTCCCGATCGCGGCCCTGATCGGCATCGCGTTCGTGGTGGCGATCTCCTGCCTGGTTGCCGTGATCTCGATGCGACTGTCCGGTGTCTACGTCATCGTTCTTACGCTGTCGCTGCAGTTCCTCCTGGAGAACTCGCTGTTCACCAAGGAGAAGCTGACCGGTGGTCTGTCGGCGCCGAGCACCCCGCGGCCGAAGTTCTTCGGCTGGGACATGGAGTCGGACAAGCGGTTCTACTTCTACATCCTGTCCGTGCTCCTGGTCTCGATGTTCTTCCTGCACCGCTTCCGCCACTCGCGGTTCGGCCGCTCGCTGATCATGGTTGGTTCGGACAAGTCCGCGGCCGCCGCGGTCGGCGTCTCCCCGTGGGTCTACAAGGTCGTCGCCTTCGGTATGGGCGGCCTGTTCGCCGGCCTCGCCGGTGCGCTGTCGGCCCCGCTCTACCGGAACCCGCCGGGCATCCTGTCCTACATCTCGTTCAACTCGCTGTTCTACCTGTCGGTCCCGATCCTCGCCGGCTTCGAGTCGATCGTCGCGGTCGTCGGTGTGGCCGTCTTCTTCCAGCTGCTCCCGCAGATCCTGCTGAGCTGGAAGATCAACCCGCAGCTGCTCGGTGGTATCGGTCTGACCCTCGGTGTTCTCGCCGGCCCGCGTGGTGCCGGTGGCGCGATCATCGACATGTTCGACCCGCGGGCCCGCGCCAAGCGGCGTGCGGCCAAGGGCGTTGTCGCGGCCGCGAAGCGTCATGGTGGTGGTGGCTCCTCGTCCGGCGGCTCCTCGTCGCCCGTCAAGGTGAAGAGCTCGCAGCTGGGCACCAAGAGCCCGGTTTCGGCTGGATCGGAGAAGAAGTGAGCGGGACTGAAGGCCACATCGTCGCCGAAGCCGGCGTCGACCCGGAACGCGACAAGGCACTAGCCGTCCTGGAGGCGTTCCTGCCGCCGCACCGCGGCGACACCGGCAACGCTCTTGTGGGCAAGGGCCTGTCGATCGCCTTCGGTGGTGTCAAGGCACTGCAGAACGTCAACATCACGGCGCCGGCGAAGACCTTCGTCGGTCTGCTCGGGCCGAACGGCGCGGGCAAGTCGACCTGTTTCGACGTGCTGAACGGACTGAAGACCCCGGACTCCGGGACGATCACGATGTTCGGCAAGGACGTCACGAAGATGCGTCCCTGGGACCGGGCGAAGCTCGGTATGGGTCGTACCTTCCAGGCCAACCGCCTGAACCACGACCTGTCCGTGGGCGAGAACCTGATGGCCGCCGCGCACCTGGCCATCAAGGGCGACCCGATCAGCACGCTGCTCGGGCTCCCGGGTCCGCGGAAGTCCGAGAAGCGGGCCGAGCAAGCCGCGTACGCGATGTGCGTGCTGCTGGGCATCCAGGAGCACTGGCACGACCGCGTCAGCGACCTCGACTTCGGTCGTCAGCGCCGGATCGAGATCGGCCGCTCCCTGATGTGTGGTCCGGCGATCGTGCTGCTCGACGAGCCGGCCGCCGGTCTGGACGCCGACGACGCTCACGCGTTGTTCGCGCTGCTGCGTCAGCTGCAGCGCGACCTCGGTCTGACGATCATCCTGGTCGAGCACTACGTGAAGGCCGTGCTGGCGAACGCCGACGTGGTCTACGTGCTCAACCAGGGCCAGTTGCTGGCTTCCGGTACGCCCGAGGAGGTCGCCGCCGACCCGGTCGTGCGTTCGGAGTACCTGGGTTCGATCCTCGACCTGGACGAGGTCGCCGAGACCGGTGAGACGCCCACCTTGGAAGAGGAGGCCGACGAGGTCGTGGCCGAAGCTGCGGCCGAGGGGAAGCAGGGTGAGCAGAAGTGACGTTGCTCGAGCTGAAGAAGGTGGGCTCCGGCTACGGCCGGTTGCCCGTCCTGTTCGACATCGACCTGAGTGTCGAGCAGGGGCAGATGGTGTCCGTGCTCGGTGCCAACGGCGCCGGCAAGTCCACGCTGCTGAAGACCATCCTGGGCGTCATCCCGCCGACCAAGGGCGAGATCACGTTCCGCAAGCAGCGCGTCTCCAGCCTTCCCGCCCACAAGCGGGTCGGCCTGGGCATCGCGCTGTCGCCCGAGGGCCGGCAGGTCTTCCCGACGCTGTCGGTGAAGGAGAACCTGATCACCGGCGCCTACGGCGTCAGCGGCACCAAGATGAAGGAGCAGTTCGAGCGCGTCTACGAGCTGTTCCCGCGGCTGAAGGAGCGGCAGAACCAGGCCGCCGGTTCGCTGTCCGGTGGTGAGCAGCAGATGCTCGCCGTCAGCCGGGCCTTGATGTCCCGGCCGCGGCTGATCCTGATCGACGAGCTGTCGCTCGGTCTGGCCCCGGTCATCGCCGAACGTCTGTACGCCGCCCTGCGGGCGCTGTGCGACGAGGGCCTCGGGGCGATCATGGTCGAGCAGTTCCACCTCACGGCGGTCGGCTTCTCCGACAAACAGATGATCATGGAGAAGGGTCGGTTCGTGAAGATCACCGAGCAGAAGACGAGGGGGGCGCAGAAGTCCACGGATCCCGCGCCGGCCGCTTCCTGATCCCCATGTGACACCGCGCTCCAGACAATGGGGGCGTCGGAACCGGTCCTCGGTTCCGACGCCCCCATGGTGCTTTTCACAGGCGATTGAGCCTGTTGCCCGCAGGAATCACAGGTTTTCTTCAGGTTGCACAGGCCTGACACAGGTCAGGCATCAGCTGCACACATGATCGAAACCTAAGTTCCCACCAAACGCGCCGTTTGTCCCGATTCGACCGCGTTCCGCGCATTCGGTGGTGGTTCGGCTCCGAAGAATTTCCTGAGGACGTCGGATTGCGACCCGGATGCAGTTGTCGGCCGATGCAGGGGCGTGCGCAGTCGAAGGTTGCGAGGAGACCCGTTCACCATGAGCACGACCACCCAGGCCACGGCCACCGAGCAGACCACAGCTACCGAGACCAGGACCCCGTTGCTGACGGTCTCCCACCTGACCCGTCGCTACGGTGCGCGCGTCGCGGTGAACGACGTCTCGTTCACGCTGGGACCGGGCATCACCGGCCTGCTGGGCCCGAACGGCGCCGGCAAGTCCAGCCTGATGACCTGCCTGGCCGGCATCGCGAGCTGGGACTCCGGGTCGATCAAGATCGGCGACGCCGACGTGGCGCGCAACCCGGCCAGAGCCCGCAAGCTGATGGGCTTCATGCCGGAGCGGGTCAACTTCCCGAACGAGATGCGCGTCGTCGAGTACCTGAACTTCGCCGCCGCCGCCAAGAAGATCCCGAAGGCCGAGCGGGCCGCCGCGGTCGAGCTGGCGATGAAGCGCACCGGCCTGACCCACATGAGCACCCGGATCGTCGGCAACCTGTCGAAGGGCTACCGGCAGCGCGTCGGCATGGGCCAGGCCCTGATGGGCGACCCGCTGGTCACGATCATGGACGAACCCATGTCGGGCCTGGACCCGCTGAACATCCTCGACATGCGCGGGATGCTCCAGGAGTACGCGAAGACCCGGTCGCTGATCGTCTCGACCCACTTGCTGGCCGACGCCCGCCTGATGTGCAGCAAGGTCCTGGTGATGTCGCTCGGCAAGCTGGTCTACGCCGGTGTGCCGTCGGAGATGGCCGAGGGCGCCGGCCACGCGATCCGGATGCGGATCCGGATCCACACGCAGGTCAAGCCCGCGAACGACGACCTCGTGCCGGGCGCGAGCATCAACGACGTCGAGAACGACGAACGCGGCACCACCGTCACCGTCGAGGCCAAGGACGACAAGGTGGTCGCCGATCTGCTCCGCGTCTGGTCGGCCAAATGGCCGGTAACCGCAGCCGAGTCCACCGCGGACAGCCTCGAGGAGGCGTTCCGGGAGGCCGTCATGGGCTCCGTCCAGGCCGGCGAGGACGTCACCACCCCCACCACCTGATCACCCCTCACGCTGGAGAGGCACACAGTCGTGCGCACCTTGCTGAAGCGAGAACTGACCTCGCTGTCCCTATGGGTGGGGACCTACGCGATCGCCGTGGGTTTCATCATCATCTCGGGCGTCATCTTCATCAATGAGGTGAGCTCGCAGAACTCTGCGGACCTCGCCTCCTACTACGCGAACGCGGCGACCAACCTGCTCGGTCTGGTCTGCCCGGTGCTGGGGGCCCGGGCGCTGGCCGAGGAACGCGGCAACGGCGCCCTGCTGGTCTCGCTGTCGTGGCCGGTGCCGCGCTGGGCACTGGTGCTGTCCAAGTTCATCGCGAACACGCTGTTGACGTGGCTGTTGATCAGCCTGGCTTGGATCTACTACAGCCAGCTGACGCACTACGCCCACCCGGACCGGGCGCGGGCCGAGGCCGGGTACCTCGGCATGCTCCTGCTGGCCATGCTGTTCAACGCGATCAGCCTGGCGGTCTCCTCGCGGTGCAGCACCTCGGTCAGCGCGTTCTTCATCAGCTTCGTCGTGCTGCTGTTCCTGCTCGTGGTGAAGTACCTGCCGGGCGGTTTCCGGGACCACCTGGAGTCCTTCGGCCCGCTGAACCACCTCGACCCGTTCCTGCGCGGGATCATCTACTTCTCCGACGTCGCGTACTTCGTGATCCTCTCGGCGGCGGGCCTGCTCGCGGCCACCTACGCGATCAGCCGTCGGCGCGCCGGCTCGGACATCCAGATCTACGCCCGCCGCGCGCTCGCCGTCGCCGCCTCGATCGGCGTCGTGCTGGCCACGCCAGGTGTCTCCAACGCGGTCAGCGGTTCCGACGACCTGACCCCGCAGAAGCGCGAGACGGTCTCGGACGCCACCAAGGGCGTGTTGAAGAAGGTCGGCAACGTCCCGATCGTCATCACCGGCTTCACCCAGAACATCAGCCAGGGCGCAGCGGAGATCAACACCACGATCCGCAAGTACAAGGCGGCCGGCGCGAACATCAGCTCCAGGATCATCGACCCGGACGTCTCGCCGGCGTTGGCCGAGGCCACCGGCATCACCGACTACGAGACCTACTCGATCCAGGTCGGTGAGAAGAAGGAACCGATCGACGACCTTGTCGAGAGCACCGTCACCAGCGCGATCGCCCAGCTGGGCCAGGCCAAGCAGCCTGCGGCCTGCTTCGTGCAGGGCAACGGCGAACGCGACATCAGCGACCCCGGCGCCGAGGGCCTGACCTCGTTCGCCGCCCGGCTGCGTATCGCCGGTTACGCCGTGGACAAGGTCTTCCTGACCGCCAAGGGCGCGCAGGACCTGGTGAACCAGTGCGCGGTCGTCGTCGAGATGGGCCCGCGGACCACACTGGCCCAGCCGGAGATGCAAATCCTGTCGGACTTCGCCAAGGCCAACGGCCGGTTGATCGTGGCGTCGGACTCGGTCCGCGGCAACACCGACCAGATGAACCAGTTGCTGAACCCGTGGGGTCTGACACTGAGCAAGGAGAGCATCCGCGACCCGGAGTCGCTGGCCGACGACCCGGCCGCGGTGGTCTCCACCCGCTACCCGACGAACTCCCCGGTGGTCGACGTCCTGGACCACGACAAGACGCCGGTGATCTTCAACAACTCGCAGGCCGTCGACAAGGTCCCCGGTTTCGGCGACCAGGGCGGCGGCCCGCAGCTCACTCAGCTCGTCCAGTCCAGCCCGAAGGCCTACAAGGTCGACGCCAACGGCAAGACGCTGCCGAACACCAACAAGGTCTACACGCTCGCAGCGCTGTCGGACTCCACCCAGATCCAGGGCAACGGCACCCAGGCCGTGCAGTACGGCACGATCCTCGGCGTCGTCGGCAGTGCCGAGGTGGCCTCGAACGAGTACCAGAAGTCGTTCGGCGACCAGGAGTTCTTCATCCGACTTGTCCAGCACGTCGCCCGGGCCAACGACATCGTCGCGGCCTACCGCGAGGTCGGCGCCAACTCGCAGTTCAACATCACCGGTCCGCAGCGCTCGTCCCTGATCCGGAAGACCGTGGTCTTCCCGGGCCTGGCCGCGCTGGTCTTCGTCCCCTTCGTGCTGTGGAGGTTGAAGCGCGGATGAGCACCGCATCGCGCTCGCGGCGCAAGCAACTCGTGGGTCTGGTCAGCGCGGCCCCGCTGCTCGTCGGCGGACTTTCCGCCTGTGGCAGCGGCACCGGCGGGATCAACATCGCGGCGATCGACGTCCCGCCGGAAAAGGTGACCGCGGCCTCGTTCACCGCCCAGGGCAAGACCGCCGACATCAAGCTCCAGGACGGCGTGTGGACGCCGAGCACCGGGGCTACGGTCGAGGCGGCCACTCTGCTCTCCACGATCCAGGAGCGCGTGTTCCCGATCAACGCGTACCGGATCATGAGCGGGCTCAACCAGGCGGATCCCGTCTACGGGTTCGGCACCGCCAACGCCGCCGGTGCCGACTGCGGACCGGGCTGCGCGATCAGCGTCACCGACGCCACGGGCAAGACGTGGAAGCTGACCGTCGGCGCGCCGACGTTCAACAAGGCGGGCTTCTACGCCAAGGTCGACGGCGACCCGCGCACGTTCCTGATCACCCAGCAGACCGTCGCGGACATCATCACCGAGGCGATCGGCAAGGACTTCGCGTTCCCGGAGAGCGAGAAGTACAAGAAGGTCGACGCGGCGCTCAACCTGGAGAACCAGGACGCGAAGACAGAGGACCTCGACCCATACCTGGTCCAGGTGCTCGCTGCGCAACAGAGTGCGGATTCGGTGAAGGCGGGCCAGGGCCCCGGGGACTTCCTGGCGAAGGCCGCCTCATCCACCAAGAGCCAAGCCGGCGCCAAGGACGCCAAGCCGGTGTCGACCGTGAACGGACCCCAAGCCCAGGCAGGACCCCAATGACGAAGCGCACGGGTAATTACCGACTCCGCGCGGTGGTGGCCACCATGGCCATGCTCGCGGCCACCTCGGGATGCAGCCTCACCGGAAGCAAGGGTGTGCCCGCCGAAGCCGCCAAGGTCGACGGTATGAGTATCGACTCGAAGACGATTCAGTCGCTGTACAACCAGTTCGCGAACTCCGACCAGGGCCAGTCCGACATGGACCCGACCCAGCAGCAGGGCCTGCGCGTCTCCCCGAAGCAGATCCGCCAGACCGCGCTGACCTACCAGATCCGGGTCGTGTTCCTCGAGGCGCTGGCCAAGCAGCGGGGCATCAACGTCGCGGACACCGAGAACAACGCCGACGTCGCCTCGGAGATCGCGCAGGCGCCGAGCCTGGCCGAGGCCGGCTTCAAGGCCTCCGACATCCAGGTCGCCGCCCGCGCCGAGAAGCTCGAGAAGGCCCTGGCCCTGAAGCTGCTGCCGGACGTCGTGGTCAACGCGGACGAGCTCAAGGCCGCCTACGACCAGCGCAAGGACATCGTCGGGAAGTCGTGGAAGGCAACCACCGACATCGCGTTCGTGGACGACATCGACTCGGCCAACTCGCTGAAGTCGCAGCTGGACAAGGGCGGCGACTGGGCAACGGTCATCAAGAGCCTGGGCGACAAGATCCTGCGCAGCTCGACCGTCGACATCTCGCCGATCTCCCCGGTCCAGAAGGAGTTCATCGACAAGGTGTCGGCGCTGAAGCAGGGCCAGTCGGCCGACCCGATGCACTTCGAGGTCGGCGACGGTTCGGTGTATATCGTGTTGCACGTCTCGAAACGGGAGGATCTTCCGGAGCTCTCGCTGACCGACGCCACGCCCGAGCTGACGAAGATCGTGCAGGACGACAAGCGCTACCAGTTCTTCGAGCAGTGGTTCAACAAGCAGTTCAGGGATGCAGACATCAAGGTCGACGGCTACTACGGCAAATGGAACAAGTCGTTCCTCGCAGTGACATAGCGTGACCCCACACTCGCTCGCCACGAGCTCAGTCCGATAATTAGGCGGGTCCCGATGACAGAGAGCTCGCGCGTCCTGCGGCTGCGTCGCCTTTTCTCCGCGCTTTTCGTGATCATCCTCAGCGGCGCGGTGCTGTTCCCCGCGGCCGCCACGGCGTCGGTCAAGGCGGCTCCGGGCCTCGACTGCGCCGCCCCGGACGCGAGCGACCCGTACAACAAGAACAACATCAACATCGCGATCCGTGAGGCGCCACTGCCGTTCAAGGTGGCGGCGAACTACATCACCGTCGACATCGCCATCACCAAGAAGAACGGTTGCGCGCCGACCGCCAACTACGGCGTCTTCCTGAACTTCAACGAGCAGGGCAAGGAGTCGGAGGAGTCGCCGGCGAACTGCCAGCAGGAGCACTACAACTCCCCGGAAACGCCGCTGGGCGTGTACCGCTGCACCGGCATCATCACCGAGCCGGGCGTGTGGGAGTTCCACGGCACGGTGAACAAGCCGGCCCTGCAGTACCAGACGCTGGTCCAGGAAGTCACGCTTACGAAGAACTTCACGGCCGAGATGGGCATCGTGAAGATGAAGTTCAAGTCCCGCGCGCTGCAGTACGAGGTCAGCGGCAAGACCTTCGAGGTTTTCCTGCTGCAGAGCCACGTGCTCCTGGCCGGCGCCTGGATGCTGCTGGCCGCCGGGATGGCATTCCTGGCGATCCCAAGGCTGCGGCGCACACTCTCGGTGCTGGCGTTGCACACCCTCGAGGTACGCCGCGGGTTCCTGGTCAGCCTGCTCTGGGCGACCTTCGCAGGCACGCTGGGCACGGGCCTGTACCTGTTGGCGACGCAGACCGCGTACAAGGCGCCGTACTCGACGGACTCGTTCTCCAAGAGCGCCTGGGACCGGATCACGAACCTGCCCTACGCGCAGGACTACTTCCTGCTCCTGTACGGCAAGATCCTGATCTTCGGGGTGATGGCCGCCGCGTCGGTCGTGCTGATGCTGGAGGCCGGTCGACAGGCCCAGTACGCCCAGGACGCCGATTCGTTGGACCGCGATGACGACGACGACATGTGGTCGCACGGTGTGCACTTCGACGAGGACGGCCACGTCCTCGTCGACCACGACGCGGTCGGCGCGGAGGGTGTCACCGCTACCGCGGTGCAGGCCCGGCGGCGGACCGTCGGGGTGGTCGGGGTCTCGCAGCGGACGCTGTGGATCTGCCTCTGGATCCTGGTGATCGGCGCAGGCTCCATCGGGGTGTGCGTGACCGGTTTGAAGTATCTGCACGAGTTGATCGAGTCAACGATCGCTTCCACCGTGCTGGGTTCAGGAGGCTGAGATGTCCGGGCGAGTCGGTACGCGTGTTGGGGGAGCGCTGGTCGCCGTGTGCGCGGCGTTCGCCGCGGTGGTGGGAGTCGGTGGCGCTCCGGCGTCGGCGCACAACAACGGCGGAGCGACCCCGCTGATCCAGCTGTTCACACTGACCCCGGCGGGCAGCAGTTGGGACGCGAGCATCCGGATCGTCGACTCCGACCTGGGCACGCCGGTCCGCGGCGCGCGGGTGTTCGCGCTGCGCGGCACCACGCCGACCGAGCTCTCGCCGGGCAGCACGCCGGGTTCGTACCAGGGCGCGGTGGCCGGCGTCCAGCCGGGGGCTCAGACCGTCGGCGTCAAGGTCCAGTCGCAGCCCAGCGGCGACCCGGTCAACCCGTTCAAGCAGACCTGGAACGTCACCCTGGCGGCCGGTCAGCCGTTGTCGGTTGTCGCCGGGGACGGCGGTGGTGGCGGAAGCAACATCGGCATGATTCTGGGCGTTGCGGGCGCGGTTGTGCTGGTGGCGCTGCTCTACGGCCTGTTCACGGTCCGCCGTCGCACGGCCGTACCCGCCGGTCGGAAGTAAAACCGGGCGCACCCGCAAGGTTTCGCACTGAGACGTACGTCGCTGTTCGAACAGGCATCCGGAACCGTCCCGATGCCGAATGAACAAGTAAGGACGACTCAATTCGAAGCGGAGCCTGCAAGGTGACTGAGCCAGTCGTGGACGAGGTGGCGCCGAGGTTCGACCCGGCCCCGCTCGAGGGGGCCGAGGGTGGCCTCGGCCGACCGGGGCGCGCCGACCCGGCGCTGACCGCAGTCCTGATCGACGACCATCAGGTCGTCCTGGAGGGCCTGCACCGGACGTTGACCCGGGACGGTATGAACGTCGTGGGCGCGTTCACCGACGGCGACTCGGCTGTGGCGTTCCTGCGCACTCGGCCGGTCGACCTGCTTGTCATCGACCTGCGACTGGCGAACCGGTCGGGCCTCGCCGTCGTCGACGCGGTGCATCGGATGCACCCGGACACCCGGATCGCGGTCCTCACCAGTTTCGACGACCGGGCGGCGGCCTCCGCGGCCGTCCACGCGGGCGCGAACGGCTTCCTGCTGAAGGACACCCCGATCGACGAGTTGGCCCGCCGGCTGCGTGGGGTCGCCACCGGCACCCTGGTCATCGACTCCCGGGTGGCCGGCGCGGTGCTTCGCCCTGAGCAGCGGCTGCTGTCCGGGCACGAGTTGTCGATCCTGGAACTCGTCGCCGAGGGTATGACCAACCGGGAGATCGGTGCCCGCCTGCACCTGAGCCACTACACCGTCAAGGACTACCTGACCCGGATCATGCGCAAGCTCGGAACCCGCTCGCGCGCGGAGACCGTGGCCCGGGCGGTCCAGCAGGGGTTGCTGGTCGGGCATTGCTGATCGCCCTCACCATGTGCGCTCCGATCATCGATGATCGCAGCGTCGACTCTCATACCTGGGGAGTCGACTCTCATACCTGGGGCGGCGGCTGAGGGAGCGTCAGGCGATGCGGATGTTGTGCAGCCGCACCTGACCGCGGGCGAGCAGCTTGCCGCCGGCGTCGGTGATCTCGACCAGCCAGAGTTGCTGGGACTTGCCGCGGTGGACGGGCGTCGCGGTCGCGACCAGGCGGCCGCCGCTGGACGGCCGCAGGAAGTCGGTGTTGTTGGCAACACCGACCACGGAGTTGCCGGGCATCTCCCGCTCGAGCCACAGGTGGCCGCCGACGCTCGCGGCGGTCTCCACCAGGGTGCAGTACACCCCACCGTGGGTGACGCCGTGCGGCTGCAGGTGGTCTGGGGTGACCTCCATCGAGAGCACGACCCGCTCCGCGTCCGCCTCGTCGATGACGATGCCCAGCAGCTTGAGGAAGCCGCCGGAGTTGTCGTTCAGGGTCTGCCGGGTGGTGGCGTCTGCAGTCACCTGCTCAGCCTAGGTCGGGTGCCGGCGGGGTCGGCATCCGCCCGTCGCGGGCGGCCAACGCGAGCAGCACGATCGCGTCCGTCCAACCCAGGGGAGCGACCGAGGCGGGCTGCCCGGCGTCGGTGACCTTCTCCGGGAGCTCCTCGAGCCGCGTGCGGTGCGCGACCAGCCAACCGAACCAGTGCTCGAAACGGACGTCGTCGCCGAAGTCGGCCAGGGCGAACAGCGCCGTCTCCGCGGTCCAGGCGACGTTGCCGATCCGTGGGTCGACGCCGGGCCGCAACCCGCCCGAGGGCATCAGCAACGCGCGTTCACCCGCGGCCAGGGCGGCGGCCACGCCGTCCTGGGGGCCGAGCCGGGCCAGTGGGGCGCTCAGGAATGCGACTGCGGCGTCCGGTCGGCCGTCGTCCGGGTGGCGGCCGTAGCCGTACGCGCCGAAGCGTTCGACGATCGCCCGGCTCAGGCGCTTTGCCCCGGCTGTCCACCGGTCGGCCTGCGCTCTCGCGCCGCGGGCCGTCGCCAGATCCGCGGCGGCGCGCAGTCCGAGCAGCAGGGGAGCCGCGGTGCCCAACGTGGGTCGCCGTTCCGGCCGCTCCCAATAGTCGGCCGCCGGCCGGGGGAGGCCGTCGGGCCCGAGCGCGGCCGCCGCGAAGTCGGTGGCTCGGACCACCGCCGGCCACATCCGCGTCGCCGCCTCGCCTGCCCCCGCCCGCCACGCCGACCACACGGCCCAACCGAACCAGCCGACCGCGTCGAGTTGCGCCGGGCGTCCGTCGCGCACGGGTCGGCCGTCGGCGTGGTAGCGCACGGCCCAGGTCCCGTCCGGGTTCTGCGTCCGGGCCAGGAACCCCAGGATCGCCACGGCTTCGGGAACGTGACCGGTCGCCGAGAACGCCGCCACGTACCAACTCGCATCGCGTGGCCAGACGAGGTCCCAGGAGCCGAAGGGGCCGGCGACCGCGGCCCCGTCCGGCGCGGTTAACAACGCCAGGTCGGAAAGCGCGCGGGCGGCCACCGCGCGTTCGAGGTCCGTGCGGCCGGGGACTCGTCCGGCCGCCAACCACGACCGTGCGGCCGCGACCGCCGCGGCGCCCGTCGGCACGTCGGCAGGGAACCCGGCCGCCGGCAGGGGCGCGGCCCCGTCGATCAGTGAGGTCCCGGGCACGAACGCCGCAGTGGAGTCCGGCGCCAGGGTCGTGCGATGGCCGGGCACCCCGGCCACTCCGGCCGAGAGCAGCATCGGCCGGTCCACCGCGTCGGTGGGCCCCCGAGCGGCACAGACGAGCACGAGCGCCAGCGCCAGCACACCCGCCCCGACGCCCGAGCCGAACATCGCGCCCTCCTGGCCGCGTCGCCTATCCGACGCCTCGCGTATGAGAGTGCGCCCTGCGATCATCGATGATCGCAGCGTCGGGCAAGAAGAACCCCGCCCCGGACGCGTTCGGCTGCGTCGGGGCGGGGTTCGTCTCAGGATCAGTGGCCGGCGCCACCCGAGCTCGCGCCACCGGGGTCGCTGCCGCTGCTGCTGCCGCTGGAGCTGCCGGCACTGCCTGCGGCCCCGCCGGCCCCGCCGGTGCCGCCGCTGCAGGCGCTCAGCGACAGGCCGAGACCCAGGATCAACGCGGCGGTCGCGGTAGCGGTGCGAGTACGTCCAGTCATGACTTCTCCTTGCTCGGTTCGGATCGATGCCCGCGCAGGTCGACCTGACCCGCGTGGCCTCTCTGACAGCCGTCCGTGGCTCGTTGACCGGATACCCGGCGGACATGAGTGGAACACCCGTTTCGACCGGAAGTGACTTGGCCCACAGCCTCGGCGGCAGGCGCGAAGGCGACCGTCGATCAGGTTAACTGTTCAGGCAACCTGAAGACTTTTGGGCTATGATCCAGAACATGAACCAGGCGACCGAGATAGGTGTGGAGGAGCTGGCACACGAGCTGTGGTCCGCGGTCGGACCGCTGCTCCGCCGAGTCCTCGGTGCCGGTTCCATGCCGTTCACGCAGCTGTCCGCGCTGTCCCGACTCGAGCGCGACGGGGCTCAGACGTCCTCCGAGCTGGCGAACCAACAGCGGGTCCGGCCGCAGTCGATGGCCGCGACCGTCAGCGAGCTGCTCGAGCGCGGCTGGGTCGAGCGCAGCCCCGACCCGAGCGACGGCCGCAAAATCCTGGTCGCCATCACCGAGGTCGGTCGCCAGACCCTGCGCCGCGAGCGCGCCGCCAGCCAGGAGTGGCTGCGTCGGGCGCTGACCGAACGCCTGGGGCCGGCCGAGCAAGCCGAGTTGCACCGTGCGATCCCGCTGATCCGGCGGCTGGCCGATCAGTGACCAGCCTCGCCACCACGATCTCCGGCACCTCCCTGCTGCGCGGCCGATCCACCTCGCTGCGGCGGGAGCGCTTCCGGCTGGCGGTGCTCGTCTACTGCGGGCTGTGCACCTCGGTCATCTCCTCGCTGGGCGTCCTGCTGATCCCGACGATCGCCGACGAGCAACACGTCCCGCTGTCCTCGGCCCAATGGGTGCTGACCGTGAACCTGCTGGTCGGCGCGATCTCGACCCCGGTGATGGGCCGCGCCGCCGACGGCCGGCACCCGCGCCGGGTGCTGCTGAGCATGCTCGTCGGCGTGCTCGTCGGCTCGGTGCTGTGTGCCGTGCCGGGGCCGTTCTGGCAACTGCTGTGCGGACGCGCACTGCAGGGCCTGACCTACGGGATCATCCCGGTCACGATGACGCTGGCCCGCCGGCACCTGCCCGCCGACCAGGTTCGACGCGGGGTCGCCGCGCTGTCGGTCACGGCCGCGACCGGCCTCGGCCTGGGTTACCCGTTCACCGGGATCATCGCCGAGCACCTCGACTACCGGGTGGCGTTCTGGGTCGCAGCGATCTTCGCCGGCAGTGCCCTGCTGCTGGCCCCGGTGTTCATCCCGGGGACCTCGTCGCAGCGCGGCGCCCGGCCGGATCTGACCGGTTGGCTGTTGCGCACGGCGGCGCTGGGCTCTGGCGTGGTGGTGCCCGGCGGGCCGGTGGCTGCGCCGGAACGGCGGGTGGCCGTGCCGGGTGAGGGCGGCCGCTTCGACGTCCTCGGGACGTTGTTGCTAGCCCTCGGGCTGGGCTCCGGTTTGCTCGGACTTTCGGAGTCCGCCGACTGGGGCTGGACCTCGGCGCGGGTTCTGGGACTCCTGGCTGTCTCGCTCGTGATGTTGGTGGTGTGGGCGTTGTGGGAGTTGCACTGCGAGTCCCCGCTGGTCCGCCTCGACCTGATGCGCAATCCGGACATCGCGGTGGCCAACCTCGCCGGGCTCGGCCTGGGCATCTCGATGTACATCGGGTTCGCCGCCGTCGGACAGTTGGCGCAGACTCCGCGCAGCACCGGCTACGGACTGGGCCTGTCGGTGTTCGTGGCCGGCTGCGTGATCATGCCGCTGTCGATCGGCAGCCAGCTCGCCAGCCGGGTCTCCGCGGCCCTCGCGAGTCGGGTCGGCCCGCGAACTCTGCTGCCGATCGGCGCGCTGTTCGTGGCCGCGGCCAACACGCAGTTGGCACTGGCACACGGCCATCTGGGTGAACTTCTCATCGGTATGTCCCTGTTCGGGTTCGGTATCGGCTCGACGTTCGCCGCGATGCCCGGCATGATCATCGGCACGGTGCCGGCGGCGGAGGTCGGCAGCGCGACCAGCTTCAATCAGGTGCTCCGGACGATCGGTGGATCGATCGGTTCGGCGATCACCGGAGCGGTGCTGGCCATGCACCTCCGCGGCGGCCAACCAGTCGACTCCGGGTATCGCAACACCTTCGCGCTCAGCGCGGTGATCTGCACCGTGCTGCTGATCGCGTTGTTGCTGCACCCGCTGGCGGCCCGGCGTCGTCGCCACCGCTGAGCGGCACCGCGCAACATTGATTCCTGTGCAAGGAAATTCCGTCTCGCCTGCCCTGACGCAATCGTTCCGGCCGCGCGACTTGTTTTGGGTGAAGTTTTGCGCTCACTAGTCCGTTACGGACTGTTCCTGCGCGTCTCGGGCCTTTGTCCGGTCCCGAACGGTCGAGTTCGGCACGTTATGCCCGAATTGTGACATCCCTCATCCGGCGGAACACAAAACGACGAGGCAAGACATCCATTGTTGGAAGCAGCCCCGATTTCGTGTTGTCTTCAGATGCGTTCCAACCGGAGCCATTCGCGGGCCGTGCAACTTTGGCCGGCCGCGAAGTGTTTATTTTTTGGGAGGGCATTGTGAGAATCGCACCCGCGGTGCGCGTTTCGGCCGGTCGGGCGGTTGTGCTCGGTGTCACCACCGTGGCACTGCTGGCCACCGGCGCGACGATGGCTTCGGCGGCCCCCGCCGATCACCACCGTTCGCGCCACTTTTCCGAGCGGCACAACAACCTCGGTTCGCACCACCACCACACGTACGAGCACAAGCGGATCGAGATCTGGAAGGGCAGGGACGACGACCGTAACCACGACCACGGCTTCTGCCGCGAGTTCAACAACCAGGCCAGCAGCGGCTGGGACGACGAGGACTTCGGTGGCGACGGCCGCAATTGCCGTGACGACGTTCGTGGCGACGGCGACGGCCGTGGTGTTCGCGGCGACGCCGTGAGCGGCGACGCCACCTCGGCTGCTGCCCCGGCTGCTGCCCCGGCTGCTGCCCCGGCCGCGGCTCCGGCTGCTGCTCCGGCTGCTCCGGCTGCTCCGGCTGCTCCGGCTGCCGGCGACGCCACCACCGCCCCGGCCGCGGCGCCGTCCGCCGGCTGATTCTGCTCGACCGGTGCGAACGTCGTAGGTGCCCATCACCTGCGGAAGTGGGTTGACTCGCATCCCGGTTATGACCCGGTCATCGAACCGGGAGGCGAATTGATTCGTCCGGTCACCGGCGAGGGTTTATCACCTCGCCGGTGACCGGACGATCGCGCGTGTCGGGGCGAGCGCGAAACGTTGCTCGGATGCATATTTTCTTGCTTTCGCAAGCATCACGCGTTCAGATCTGATATCGATTTCGGTGGGGGGCCGGATCGACAGGCGCACAAACGGTTGGGGAGACCGTCGTGCGCGGCTTTGGTGTCGATCTCCGAGCGTCCGCCATTCCGTCGCGGGTGGGGGATATTGCTGTGCGGACACGTAAGTTGATTGCACTGTTTGTCGCGGTTCTGGTCACCGGCGCGGTCCAGGTCGACCGCGGTTCGGCGCCGACCGATTCGCCCGGAAGACCGGCCGCGACGACGCAGACCGCAGCCTCGACGGTGGCGGCACCGCCCGCCCGGGTGCTGATCGAGCAGATCCTGGCCCGCCGCGGCGCCGCCGCCGGTGCCCCGCGGTGCGACGCCTCGCAACCCCGCGGCAGCGGTAGTCCCTACGACGGTGGCTCGGTCTCGGCCCTGTACGACCAGGTCTTCCGCCCGGCCGGACCGAAGCTGCCCTACCTCGACAACTACGTCCCGCAGTCGCTGTTGCCCTGGGACGACTGGGACGGCTCCGGGTCGAACATCGTCCTGCTCGGCATGTACCGCCAGGGGTCGCCGTCCTACCTGGTCGGGCTGGACTCGCGCACCGGTGCCGCGATCGGGACCGTCGCGGTCGCGCCATCGCACCTCGGTGGTATGGCCTTCCTGGGCCCCTGGCTGTTCGCCGGCGACAACCCGTGGCCGCACCCGGGTTCGCCGAGTGTGCGCCGTTACCGCGTCGACGACCTGCGAGAGGCGCTGGCGCAGGCCGTCGAGAGCGGGGAGACGGTGCCGTTGGGGGCCGCGGGTCCTGACCAGGCCATCGAGGCCACCGATTTCATGACCGTCGACGGGACCTCGATGTTCACCGGCAACCACGGCAACGCCGGGGTGCCCGGGCTGATGTACCGATATGTGCTGACCCAGGACGGCCACCTGCAACGGGTCGAGGGGCCATGGCGAATCCCGGACCGCGCCCAGGGGATGGTCGTCACGCCGCAGGACTTCCTGTTCTCCTCCGACAACGGGTCCGGGGCACGCGGTGAGCTCAACGTCGTCCGGCGCAGCGCCCCGGCGCAGTCGATCGGGTGCGTCTGGCTGCCCGCGATGCCGGAGGACCTGGCGCTGCAGGACGGGAAACTGCTGCTGATCTTCGAGGGCGGGGCCCGGCGCTATGAGCGCGACCACCCGGTCAACCGCATCGACAACGTCCACGTCGGGACCCTGACCGGGCTGCTGGCGATGGCCGACCCGGCCGGCGCGCCGGTCCCGGACCGAGCCGCGGCGGACCCGGCGTGACGGTCCGCGACCTTGCGGGGTTCCACTCCCGGTGATCAGTCCGCCGTTGGGCGGATCGGGTGACCCGGGGGCGGTTCGCGCCCGACACCGGGCGGGTCCGTTGCATGCTGGCGACGGCCCGGCCAGAAGTCCGCAAGGGGGAGGCACTATGCGCCGCGGTGTCGACCGCGTCCACACGTCCAGGTTCCGGCATGCCGTGCTTGCGTCATCGGCAGTTCTGGTGCTGGCGGCGGCAGGTGCGGCGATGGCCGGCCCGGCTCCCTCGCCCTGGGGCGCGTCGGTGACCGCGAGCCCGACCGCGAGCCCGACCGCGAGCCCGACCGCCGGTCCGGCGGCGGCCCCGCACGCCGTCCCCGGTGGGAGCTGGGGCACGATCCGGGCCACGCTCGGCGACGGGGGCGACGCCCGCGCGCGGGCCCTGGTGCGGCAGTCGGACGGCGAACTGGTCGCGGTGGGATACGCGCGGGACCATGGGAAGTACGTGATCGCGCTGAGCCGGTTCACCGTGGGCGGCGATCTGGACATGTCCTTCGGCCACAACGGAATCGTGCTCACCCCGCTCGGCAGCGGGAAGGCGGCGCAGGCCAATGCCGCGGTGATCCAGCCGGACGGGAGGATCGTCGTCGCCGGGTCGGCCTCCGACGGCGGGCAGCAGAAGTTCGCCCTGGCCCGCTACAACACCGACGGGAAGCTGGACACCGGCTTCGGTACCGGCGGGCTCGTGATGACCGCGATCGGCGGGGACAACACGACCTCGGAGGGCGTCGCCAACGCGTTGGTGCTGCAGCCCGACGGTGACCTGGTCGCGGTCGGTACGGCCACGGTGACCGTGATGGTCGGACCCAGCGAGTCCGAGCAGGCCGTCGTGGCGCTGGCCCGCTACACCTCGGTCGGTGTGCTGGACGACGGCTTCGGCACGCACGGCATCGCCGCCACCGCCCTCGGCGCGCAGGGCGCCGCGATCGCGAGCGCGAACGCCGCGATCCTGCAGTCCGACGGCGGGATCGTGGTCGGCGGGAACGCCTTCGAGGAGTCCAGCAACTACGCGCCGGGCACCTATCTGACGGTGCTCCGCTACACCTCGGCGGGCGCGTTGGACGGCACCTTCGGAAGTGCCGCCCCCAGCTCCGGCAGCGGATCCGCTGGAGCCGGCGGTGGCACCCAGACCGGTGCGTTCATCGGTCACGCCGGGACATCCGGCGGCACGTCGTCGATCTACGGGCTCACGATCGATTCGAACGGCAACGTGGTGGCCGCCGGGTACGCGCAGGATCACGGGCACTACAAATACGTCGTGCTCCGGCTCACGGGCGCCGGCGTCGCCGACACCACGTTCGGCACCGGCGGGTACGTCCTGACCGACGTGGGCGACGGCGGATCAGGCTCTGCCAACGCAATAGCGAGCAGTGCTGACGGCGAGCTGGTCGCGGCGGGCACCGCGCTGGACGGCGCACGCCACAAGGTCGGGATGCTGCGGCTGACCTCGGCGGGCACCGTCGACAACGGGTTCGGCAATCACGGAACGACGATCATCGAGTTCGGGGCCTCGGCCGGCGCGACGGCGTTGTTGGTCCAGCCGGACGGGAGCCTGGTGACCGCGGGCTTCGACCTCAGCGGCGCGCGTTACGACTTCCTGCTGACCCGGACCGTGCCCGCCGCCGGTGGGGGCAAGCTCGACACCGGAAAGCTGCTGACGAGCCTGCGGGAACCGGTCGGCCGCTGACCGCAGGGGCCCGGCCTTATTGCGACCGAGTTGCGACAAGGAGCCAGTTGCGGTAAGCCGTACTCATGGCGTCCGCACCAGCAGCCCTGCCGAAACCGGGCACCGAGGCGGGAACGGCTGCTCCGTCGGTCGCCACACGCGGTCGCATAACCAGCTGGAACCGCACCGACTGGACCCAGGCGGCGGGCCTGCTCGGGCTGATCGCGGCCCTGCACGTGGTGGCCTTCGTCCTGCTGCTCGGCGTCGTGGTCCCGGCCCACCACCGGTTGGGCAACGGGGTGTTCGGTATCGGTCTGGGCGTCACCGCCTACACCTACGGGCTGCGCCACGCCTTCGACGCGGACCACATCGCCGCTATCGACAACACCACCCGGAAGCTGCGCCAGGACGGTCGACGCCCCAAGTCGGTGGGCTTCTGGTTCGCACTCGGGCACTCCAGCGTCGTCGCGGTCATGGCCGCGCTGGTGGCCGGCGGCGCCCACGTCGTGGGGACGTTTACCGACGGTGGCAGCACTGCGAACAAGACCCTCGGAATCGTCGGGACGACCGTGTCCGGTGGGTTCCTCTACCTGATCGCTGCCATCAATCTCGCGGCGCTGGCGGGCATCCTGCGAGTGTTCCGGGGGATGCGCGCCGGGCGGCTCGACGAGCACGCCCTGGAGCACCACCTGGCCTCGCGCGGGCTGATCTCGCGGCTGCTCGGCCCGCTCACCCGCTCCATCACCCGACCGGGGCAGATGTACCTGGTGGGCCTGCTGTTCGGCCTGGGTTTCGACACGGCCACCGAGGTCGCGCTGCTGGTCCTCGCCGGGTCCGGGGCAGCCGCGGGGCTGCCCTGGTACGCCGTGATGGTGCTGCCGCTGCTGTTCGCGTGCGGGATGCTGTTGCTGGACTGCCTCGACGGTCTGCTGATGTCTGTGGCCTACGACTGGGCGTTCCTGCAGCCGGTGCGCAAGATCTACTACAACCTCACCGTCACCGGGCTGTCCGTGGCGGTCGCGTTGGTCATCGGGACGATCGAACTGGTCGGGGTCCTGCATGACAACGCCGGATGGGTGAACCCGGTGACCAACTGGGTCGCCGCGCTGAACCTGAACAACGTGGGCTTCGTGATCGTGGCGCTGTTC
>DATASX010000061.1 GCA_036269075.1 Sporichthyaceae bacterium | reverse complement strand
GGCGCACCACATTCGTCACTGGTCACAGGGCGGGCCGACGGACCTGACAAACACCGTCTTGTTGTGCGACCGGCACCACGACACCGTTCACCACCGCGGCTGGGAAGTCACAATCGCGGCAGACGGAAAACCCGAGTTCCGACCCCCACCATGGTTGGACCCGCAGCGAAGACCCAGACGCAACCAGCACTGGCTCACCCAGACCGCACTGCACCTGCGCTGAGCCACGCCCTACGTCTGCAGGCGGGTGAAGACAGCCCAGGTGAACGGCTGCTCATGCCCAGCCGGGGTCCGATGGATCTCGCGCAGCACGACGCCTGGGCCGAAGTCCGGTCCGAGCAGTTCGGCGAGCCGGGCACCGTCGTAGCGGTGCACCGGGGCTCCGGAGCAGGACGTCGGACCGTCCGGGGCGAACGTCGCAAGCACGACGTGGCTGCTCGGAGCCGTGGCGGCTCGCAGCACCGTCAGGTAGCGAGCGCGGTCGGCCCGCTCGACCAGGAAGTGCAGCATGGCGCGGTCGTGCCAGAGCGCGTATGTCCGCGGTGGCGTCCAGCTCAGCACGTCGGTGGCCACCCAGGCGACCCGGTCGCCGACCAGGCCCAGCCGGCGGCGGGCGATGTCCAACGCGGTGGCCGACAGGTCGACCACGGTCAGATCGCTGTGCCCGGCCGCCAGCAGGCCGTCGACGAGGTTCCCGGCGCCGCCCCCGACATCGACGACGGCGCCGTCGAGCGGCATCCCGAGTTCGGCGACCACCTCGAGCGCGAACGCCGGCTCGGGCCGGTACCAGCTGTTCGTCAGCCCGCTGCTCTCGGCGTAGATGCCGTCCCAGCGCACCGCCGTGTGCTCGTCGGACATCGATACCGCTCCTCCGTCCCGCCCGAGAGCCAACTTCGCCGGGGTGCCTCTCGCGCTACCCGGCTCTTGTACGTACATTTGTACCGAACACGGTCCGGCGGCAACGGAGGGGCAGCGATGATCCTGCAGCAGTACTACCTCGGATGTCTGTCGCAGGCCTCGTACCTGATCGCCGACGAGGTCTCCGGACGCGCCGTGGTCGTCGACCCGCGCCGCGATGTCGGGGAGTACCTGGCCGACGCGGCAGCGGCCGGCCTGACCATCGAGATGGTCGTGTTGACCCACGTCCACGCCGACTTCATCCCCGGGCACACCGAACTGGCCGAACGCACCGGCGCGAGCATCGCCATGGGCGAGACCGCCCCGGTGGAGTTCACCATCCGCCGCCTGGTCGACGGCGAACGCATTCCGTTGGGCGACCCGGCGACCGGCGTCGCGCTGGAGGTCCTGGCCACCCCGGGGCATACCCCGGAGTCGATCACCCTGGCGGTGTTCGAGCACGGCGCCGACCCGGCCCCGCACGCGATCCTGACCGGCGACACGTTGTTCCTCGGCGATGTCGGCCGTCCAGACCTGCTGGGCGCCGCCGGGCGCACCCCCGAGGACATGGCGCGCGACCTGTTCCGGTCGCTGCGGCACAAGATCCTGCCGTTGCCGGATTCCGTCCTCGTCTACCCCGGCCACGGCGCGGGCAGTGCCTGCGGGAAGGCGTTGTCCACCGACACCGTCTCCACGTTGGGCGATCAGCGCCGCAGCAACTACGCGCTGGCACCGATGAGCGAGGACGACTTCGTGTCCGCGGTGACCGCGGGGCTCAACGCGCCGCCGGCGTACTTCGCGGGCGAGGTA
This sequence comes from Sporichthyaceae bacterium, assembly GCA_036269075.1. Lineage (NCBI taxonomy): Bacteria > Bacillati > Actinomycetota > Actinomycetes > Sporichthyales > Sporichthyaceae > Sporichthyaceae bacterium. The sequence goes on along the minus strand of DATASX010000061.1, from coordinate 13,567 downwards.
CAGGTGAACAAGGCCGGGCACGTCCCGTTCGACCCAGACCTGCCGGTACAGCAGATCGACGCGGTGACCGCGGTGCGCCGGGCCGGCGCCGGCTACCTGCTGCTCGATGTGCGCGACGACCAGGCCTTTGCCGCCGCTCACCTGCGGCACGCCGTCAACGTCGGGCTCTCCGGACGGTTCGCCGAGTACGCCGCCGCGGTGCACGCCGACGAGCAGCCGGTGATCCTGTTCGGCTCCCCAGAGGCCTGCGCCGAGGCCCGACTGCGGCTGGCCCGGGTCGGCATCGACCAGGTCACCGCCTTCGTCAGCAACCCGACCGAACTCGACCGGAACCCGGAGCTGGTCGTGCGGTCCAGTCGACTGACGGTCCGTCAGGCTGCCGACCGGATCGCGGCGAGCCCGGACCTGCAGATCCTCGACGTACGCGCCAAGGGCGAGCACGAAGGCGGCGCGCTGCCGGGGGCGGTCAACCTGTGCGTGAGCAACCTGCGGACCAGCCTCGCCGATCTCGACCCGAACCGGCCGGTGCTGGTGCACTGCGCGGGCGGCTACCGGTCGATCGCCGCCGCGAGCCTGCTCGAGGCCCACGGCTTCGGTGATGTCTCCGACCTGCTCGGCGGCTGGACCGCGTGGACCGCGGAGACCCAGCCGGCCTGACTGCGCTCCCGGTTGGGCCCCGCCAACTGACCTAGACTCGGCGCGGCGGTGGAACGGACGGCACGGGTGAGGTGGGTGTGGCGGCGCGACGCGGTCCGCGGCTCCCGGACAACGACAGCGGGGTGCCGCTGTGGCAGCAGGTCGAGACCGATCTGCGGCGCCGCATCACCGCCGGTGAGTTCGCCGTCACTTTTCCCGGCGAGCACGACCTCACCGAGCAGTACGGGGTCAGTCGGCACACGATCCGCGAATCGTTGCGCCGATTGCGCGCCGACGAGACGGTCGTCTCGGCCCGCGGCCGGGGCACCTCGGTGCGCCCACCGTCCATCGACCAACCACTGGGCACGATGTACTCGCTCTTCCGCTCGGTCGAGGCGGCCGGGTTGGAGCAGATCAGCCAGGTGCGGATGCTCGACGTGCGCCGCGAACCCGACGTCGCCGCGCGGCTGGGCCACCAGCCGGACGTCGAGTTCGTCTTCCTCGAACGGCTCCGGTTGGCCGACGGGGAACCGCTCGCGGTCGACCAGGCGTGGCTCGTGCGCTCGCTCGCGGAACCGTTGCTGGCCGGCGAGTTCGGGCACTCCGGCATCTACGACGAGCTGTCCCGGCTGACCGGCAAGCGGCTGACCGGCGGCCGCGAGACCATCCGGGCGACGATCCCGGACCAGCCGACCCGCAAGCTCCTCGGGATGGCCGCCGGCACCGCGGTCCTGGCGGTGGAGCGCATCGGCTGCCTGGGCGACGCGCCGGTCGAGTTCCGCCGGAGCATCATCCGTGGCGACCGGTTCGCGATGACCACGGAGTGGCCCGGCTCGGAGCGCTACCGGATCGACGTCACCGGGATGGGCGCGCGCTGACCCTTGACCGGGTGTGCCCCTGGCCCGATCGGACGGGGAAGTTTTGGCACGTTCGGCTGATGTCTGCCCGATCCGGCCGTGTGAGGGTGGAAATCGACCACTGATCGCACTGGGGGGTACGCGGTGGCTGCGCGGTTGTTCTCGATCGGGCTCTGCGTCGGGCTCACAGTGTTCGCTGCATCGGCAGCCGCGCCGGCCGAAGCGGCCACCGTCTCGGCCCCACCTGGCTCGGTGGGCTACGACATCTCCTTCCCGCAGTGCACGTCCGCGACGGCTGCCTCGCCGGTCCCGTCCGGTGCGACGTTCTCGATCCTCGGCGTCACCGCGGGCAAGCCGTTCAACTACTACAGCTGCCTCGGGACCTGGTACCAGCAGGCGGCCGCGGCGGGCGTCACGCCCGGGCTGTACGTCAACACCGCGAACCCGGGGCCGTCGGCTCAGAACGCCAACTGGCCACCGCCAGGAACGTTGCCGCCGGCCGCTTGCGCCACTACGAGCCCGGACGACTCCGGTTGCGCCTACGACTACGGCTACGCCGCCGGCCAGAACGCCGTCGCCGGGGCCAAGAACCGCGCCGGCGATGCCGTGACCACCGGCATCTGGTGGCTGGACGTCGAGGTCGGCGGCAACACCTGGGCCCCGGCCGGCGCGGCCATCACCTCCGGTTCCGCGGCCGACAAAGTCTCGAACGCCGCAGTCCTGCAGGGCGAGATGGACGGGCTCTACGCGGCCGGTGTCGCGCAGGTCGGCATCTACTCGACCGGGCTGCAGTGGCAGGAGATCACCGGCGGCTACAACTCCGCCGACGCCGCTTCCTACGAGCGGGCCTGGAATCTGACGCCCAATCACCCGATGTCGAAGGCCCCGCTCTGGGTCCCGACCGGGAGCTTCGACGAGTACCAGGCCTACCGGGCCTGTGCACAGTCGTTCACCGGTGCACCGGCCCTGCTGGCCCAGTACCTCGTCCGCCCGACCCCGTCCACGGCGTTGGACGCCGACCTGGTGTGCGGCGGAGCGGTGCCGGTGAGCATCGCCGGTGCGCCGCGCAGCCCCGTCGCCAAGGCAGGCAAGAAACGGGGCAGCGTCAGCCTGAGTTGGCAGGCTCCGACGTCCACCGGCGGCGAGCCGATCACCGGGTACTTGATCTATCGCGGCACCTCGGGCGGCCATCTGTCGGCGTACCAGACGGTCGCCTGCACCACCGCCTCCTGCTCGTGGACGGACTCGAGCGCGAAGCACGGGAAGCGCTACTACTACAAGGTCGCCGCAGTGACCGAGGTCGGGACCGGCCACCAGTCGACCTACGTCACCACCAAGGGGAAGTGACCGGCTGGATCCGAACCGTCGCGTATGCGGACTGACGGGTCAAACCTGGCCAAACCGGTGCACGGATCGAATCCGGACCAGCTACCGTCAACCCGGTATCGACCGGGAACTTCCGGTTTTCGTACAGCCGTCCCGGGGGAGCTCATGACGCGTCACGTCGGCCGGAGCGGTTCCGCGTCGTTCGTGCCAGGTCGCCGGGTCGTGCTCGTCTGGGCACTGGTGATGCTGCTCGGGACGACGGCGGCGGTCGGTCACTCAGGTGGCCGCGCCCAGGCGTCCGGGTCGGCCCCGACCCAGAAAGTGTGCCCGGTGAAGCCGCAGCCGGGCCACTTCACCTGCTTCGCGCGGCGCCGAACCGACATCCGCAAGCGCTCGGCGGTGGAGGGGGTCCTGCCGCAGGTGGTCGACCCCCAGCAGGGCTACGGTCCCTCGGACATCCAGTCCGCCTACAACATCCCGGTCGATCAAGGCGCCGGCGCGACGGTGGCGATCATCGACTCGTTCGACGATCCCGACGCCGAGAGCGACCTGGCCACCTACCGGACCAACTACAGCCTGCCGGCCTGCGGGAGCGGCTGCTTCCGCAAGGTCGGCCAGACCGGAGGGAAGCTCCCAGGCGCCGACATCAGCGGCTGGGCGACGGAGATCATGCTCGACCTGGACATGGTTTCGGCCGCCTGCCCGCTCTGCCACATCCTCCTGGTCGAGGCCGATGACGACTCGGTGGCCAACTTGGCAATCGCGGCGAAGTGGGCCGCCGGTCAGCCTGGGGTCCACGCCGTCTCCAACAGCTACGGCGGCCCGGAAAGCGCCGGCGACTCCAGCACCGGGGCCACGTACTTTGCCCACCCGAACGTCGCCATGGTCGCCGCGGCCGGCGACGGCGGTTACGGCGTCGAGTTCCCGGCGGCCTCCCCGTACACCATCGCGGTGGGCGGCACCTCCCTGCAGGCGTGCGGCGGCAACACCGGCAAGGGGTGCATCAACAGCCAGCGGCTCTGGAACGAGACCGTCTGGAACGACCTCAGCACTGGTCAGGGCGCCACCGGCAGCGGCTGCTCGGCCTACGAGCCGAAGCCTGCCTGGCAGCACGACTCCTGCACGTCGCGAACCGTGGCGGACGTGTCCGCGGTGGCCGACCCGAACCCTGGCGTATCGATCTACGACACCTGGGGCAGCGTCGAGAGCAACTCGACCGACAACCCGTGGAATGTGCTCGGCGGGACCAGCGCGGCGGCACCGATCATCGCGGCGATGATCGCCGAGGCCAACGTCTCCAACCCGTCGGCGTCCTACGCCTACGTCGCCGCCAACTCGACCGGGTTGAACAACATCACTTCCGGCACGAACAGCCCGACCTCCTGCACCCCCACCTACTTGTGCACGGCCGGGGTCGGTTACAACGGCCCCACCGGACAGGGCACGCCCTACGGTCTGCTCGCCCTCGGCGGGTCCGGCACGACCCCGTACCCGTTGAACGTCGGCGCGTGCCCGTCCGGGAATGTGTTGACCAACCCGGGATTCGAGTCCGGCAGCAAAGGCTGGACGGTGTCCTCCGGGGTCATCGGCGCGCACAAGGGGAGCGCCTCGCCGCACGGCGGCAAGGACTCGGCCTGGCTCGACGGGAACGGGAAGAGCACCACCGACACGCTCTCGCAGAAGGTCGGGTTCTCCGCGGCTTGCCGCTACGCGACCGTGTCGTTCTGGTTGAAGATCAACACCAAGGAGACCAGCTCGACGGCCAAGCACGACACGATGGTTGTCACGCTCGGGGCGGCGCCGATCGGCACCTGGTCGAACACCCAGCACAGCCGCTACGCGAAATACCTGCACGTGACGGTGCGGGTGAACCTCCCGCTGGACACCTACAACGCCTATACCGGAGGGACCCTGCGGTTCGTCGGCAAGGAGAACAGCTCCAAGCAGACGTCGTTCATCATCGACGATGTCATGATCACGCTGAGCTGAGGGTCGACGGCGAGAGGTACGCTCGGGAAATTGGGCGCCGACCGCTGGAGGGCACCAGATGACGACCACCACCGAGCAGACCGTGGCGAACGCGGCACTGACCGACGTGACCGGGAAACGCCTCGACATGCCCACTCCACCGACCTTCGACACCGTCGAGGAGGAGCGGGCGCATCGCAAGGCCAAGTTGGCCGCGGCGTTCCGGATGTTCTCCAGGGCCGGCCTGGACGAGGGCGTGGCCGGGCACATCACCGTGCGCGACCCGGCCGACCCCGAGACGTTCTGGGTCAACCCGTTCGGCATGCACTTCGCGATGATCCGATCCTCGGATCTGGTGCGCGTCGACGCGGACGGCCGGGTCGTCGAGGGCACCCGAGCGGTCAACGGCGCCGCGGTCGCCATCCACTGCGCGGTGCACGCCCACCGGCCGGACGTGCTGGCAGCCGCGCACGCGCACGGCCCTGCGGGCAAGACGTTCTCGGCGTTGGAGATGACCCTGGAGCCAATCACCCAGGACGCCTGCGCCTTCCACGACGACATCGGGTTGCTCGACGAGTACTCCGGGGTGGTGCTCGACGCCGAGGAGGGCCGCCGAGTCGCGCAGGCGCTGGGCGACCACAAAGCGGTGATCCTGCGTAACCACGGGATGCTGACCGTCGGCACCTCCGTCGACGCGGCCGCCTGGTGGTTCCTGACCCTCGAGCGCTCCGCGCAGTGCCAGCTGACGGCGTACGCCGCGGCTGCCGGGTTGGGCGCGAAGCCGCGGCTGATCGAGCCCGAGGTTGCGTTGCTGACGCGGAGTCAGATCGGCCACGAGTTCGCCGGCTGGTTCCAGTTCCAGCCGATCTGGGAGCGGATCAGCCGCGAGCAGCCCGAGATCTTCGACTGATCGGTCAGAGCGCGACGATCGTCTTCCCCAGGTTGTCGCCGCGCAGCACCCGGCGCAGGGCCTCGGGTGCGCGGTCGAGGCCGTCCACGACATCCTCCCGGTGCCGTAGCCGGCCCTGCCCCACCCAGGCCCGCAGCCGCCCGAGGGCCTCCGGATAGCGGGCCGTGTAGTCCATCACGATGAAGCCCTGCATCCGGCCGCGCTTGCGGATCAGTTGGCGGTACTGGGCCGGCCCCGCGCCCCACGAGTTGTCGTTGTAGGCCGAGATCGCGCCGCACAGCACGATCCGCCCGCCGATGTTCAGCCGCGGCAGCACCACGTCGAGCAGCGGCCCGCCGACGTTGTCGAAGTAGACGTCGATCCCGTCGGGGCAGGCCGTGTCCAGCCGCTCCGGCAGATCGGCGACCCGGTAGTCGACCGCGGTGTCGAAGCCGAGTTCGGTGATCCAGGCCCGTTTGGCCTCGCTGCCCGCCAACCCGACCACCCGGCCGGCACCGGCGATGCGGGCCAGTTGGCCGACCAGCGAACCGGTCGCCCCGGCGGCGGCGGAGACCAGCACGGTCTCTCCCGGCACCGGGCGGCCCACGTCCAGCAGGCCCCAGTACGCAGTCTGGCCGTTCATCCCGAACACCCCGAGCGCGGCCGGCCCGGGTACGTCGGCGGTCACCGGCGTGGCCCGCCGATCCCCGGCGTCGATCACCGCGTAATCCTGCCAGCCGAGCATGCCGGTAACCCGGTCGCCGACGGTGTACAGGTCCGAGCGCGACCCGATGACCTCGCCCACGCCGAGGCTCAGCATCGGCGCACCGATGCGCGCCCCCACGTCATAGACCCCGCCGGGGTTCATCCACATCCGCTGGGCCGGGTCGATCGACAGGTGCGTGACCCGCACCAGGGCCTCCCCGAACGCGAGCTCCGGCGTCTCCTCGAGCGCCAGCTCGAAGCAGTCGTCGGTGGGCTCCGCGTTCGGGTGCCCGGCGAGCAGGAGCCTGCGGTTCTTCACCCGTTGATCTCGGCCCGGACCAGTTCGGTGGCGGCCACCATCGACGCCAGCTTCTTCTGCGCCACGATCCGCCGCACCGAGGCGATCGAGCAGTCCGTCGAGATGCACACCCGCTCGGCGGGCACCATCGCGATCGTCCCGCGGATCCAGTCGGCGATCCGGGCCACCGGCTCGAGGTTGAGGTTCTTGACGTCGACCGCGCCGATGCCGAGATCCTTGTCGGCCGGCCAGGAGGCCAGAGCCTTGGTGTCCTCGAAGTTGTGGCTGGCCATCTCCAGTTGCAACTGGTCGGCGTGGATGTCGAAGGCCCAGGGGAAGATCTTCGAGCCCATCGCGCCGGAGTCCGGGACCGCGTTCTGGCCCTCCTCGTGGCCGTAGCACATGTGCACGACCTTGTAGAGGTCCACGCCGTCCAGCGCGGTGTTGATGACGTCGAGCATCCAGTCGGCCGGGTCGAGCAGGGCGAACACGATCGGGTATGCCTCGGCGAACTGGATCTGGTCGACGCCGCGGGCCGCCAGGTCCTTGAACTCGGCGTTGTAGGCCCGGGCGTAGGCGGTGGCCAGCGCAGGCAGGTCGTTGTAGTGCTTGTCCGTGCTCAACAGCGCCATGGTCAGCGGGCCGAGGCCGACGTTGATCTTCACGGGCCGGTCGGTGGCGTCCTGCGCGGCCTCGGCCACCGGCTTGAAGATCGGTCGGTGCCAGCCGATCTCGCCGACCACGGTCGGCTTGTAGATCGGCATGTCGTAGACGCCGACCTGGATCCGGTCGCCATAGGGCTGGATCCCGGCGAGCCGGTTCGGCAGGTAGTGGAACAGCTCGGACAGCTCGTAGTCGGTCTCGTTCTCGTAGTGCTGACCACCGTCGGTGACGATGTCGAGCCCGACGCGCTCCTGGTCGCGGACGACCGCGGCGACGGCCGACCGGTACAGCTCACGGGTGCGGAAGCTGGGGAACTCCTGGGCGTCGATGCCGACCTCGAAGACCCGGCCCTGCATGTAGATGGGGCGGGGGTAGGAACCGACCTGAGTCGTCGGGAGCAGGACTTCGCGGCCGCGCAGCTTCATGGGTGCCCTCCAGATCCGGTCTGTGGCCCGGCGAACTCGCCTTATGCGCCATCCTGGCCCGCCGGCTCGCACGCCAGCTTCCGCAGTCCGGGACAAGTCCGGACCTCCGAGTTCCTGTCTCGCCGCTCAAGGACGCGCCCCTCGCCCGGCATACCGTGTGAGCGTCAGTCCCGGAGGCGAGAGGCACAACCATGGGCAGCGACCAGCACAGCAGGGGCAATGAATCGGCCGGCAGAGACATCTGGAACGAGTTCATCCCGCTGGGTGAGTGGGGGCCACTGGTCGACGAGTACCTGGTGGATCCGGCCAAGGGCCCGATCATCAACATCGCGCCGCCGGAGGTCGACGACCGCGAGTACGACGCGATCTTCATCGGCGGCGGCGCCGCAGGGCGCTTCGGGTCGGCCTTCTTGCGAGCTCGCGGCGGGCGCCAGTTGGTGATCGACAAGTGGCCGTTCCTGGGCGGCTCGTGCCCGCACGAGGCCTGCGTGCCGCACCACGTGTTCTCCGAGGCCGCGCGCATGCTCGACTACGCCCGGATCATGAGCAACAAGTACTGGAACGAGGATTACGAGAACGTCAAGAAGCGCGCGTCGATCCTGGAGATCCGCGACGGCTTCCTGCGCACCCGCGGCTCGGCGCACGGGATCATGAACTTCCAGTCCAAAGAGCAGCTGAACATGGAGTACATCCTCAACGCCGAGGCCAAGGTCATCGACAAGAACACCGTGCAGGCCGCCGGGCGGACCTTCAAGTGCAAGAACCTGGTGCTGGCCGTCGGTGCCCGCCCGACCCCGCCGGATGTCCCGGGCACCACGCTGAAGGGCGTCGTCAACTTCCACTCGATGCTCGACCCGGCGTGGCTGGACTTCGAGCCGAACAAGTGCGTCGTGATCGGCGGCGGCAAGACCGCGATCGAGTACGGCTCCTTCTTCCAGGCCACCGGGTGCGGGACGACCATCCTGACGCGTAGTCAGCTCATGCGGACCAAGGGCCTGATCCACGTCGACGAGGACATGCGGCTCTGGGTCGAGAACGCGATGAAGCGGCGCGGCATCGACATCCAGGATGACGTCGAGCCCGTGTCGATCAACGGCGAGAGCCGGGTCGAGTCGGTGACCTACCGGAACATGACGACCAAGCAGGAGTTCACCGTCGACTGCGACATGGTCTTCCTCGGCACCGGTGAGCGCCCGCTGTCCGACCAGTTCGAGGTACTCGGCATGGACCTGGACGAGAAGGGCCACATCATCGTCGATGCCACCATGCAGACCTCCGTGCCCGGCGTCTACGCGTGCGGCGACATGATCCCCGGGCCCCGCGAGATGTTCAAGGCCCGCAAGTCCGGGGTCACCGCCGCCCGCAACATCATGGGCGAGCACATCGAGTACGTCTTCGAGGACTACCCGGACTTCCTGCACTCCACCTACGAAGTGGTCTGGACCGGGCTGTCCGAGGCCGAGGCGCGGGCCCAGTACGCCAACGTCGTGACGATCAAGCTGCCTCCTGACGGGGTCGACCCGAAGGACTGCGCGCTGCCGGTCGGCGACGGCTCGATGTTCTTCGCCCTGGAGGGCAACGGGGAGAACGGGCTGTTGAAGTCGGTGATCGACGCCGACTCGCGCCGGGTGCTCGGCCTGCAGTTCGTCGCATTCGGCGTGCGCAACGCCTTCCAGTACCTGGACTACCTGCTGCGCATGCCGGGCGGTTTCACCGCCGACCAGATGGCGGATGTCAACGAACTGTTCCTCAACGAGGGCTACCCGCAATTGCACCGGCTTCGGGTCGGCGGACCGCTGCGCGACCTCTAGGAGCCGGCGTGGACAGCGGCACGGTGCTGTGGGAGCCGAGCGATGAGCGCATCAAGGATTCGGCGATGCGCGCCTACCTCGACTGGCTCGAGGCCCGCGAGGGCCGGACCTTCGCTGACCACCGGGAGTTCTGGGCCTGGTCGGTGGAGGACATCGAGCGGTTCTGGACCTCGGTCTGGGACTACTTCGAGGTGGCGGCCTCGGCCCCGTACGAACGGGTACTGACGGAGGGTCAGATGCCCGACGTGCGCTGGTTCCCCGGTGCCCGACTGAACTGGGCCGAGCACCTGCTGCGGCTCGGCGAGGCTGAGGCGCTCGCGCTGCTGTGCGTCCGCGAGGGCGACCCGAGGACTCGTGAAGTGACCTGGGGCCGACTGCGGCGCGACGTCGCCGCAGCGGCCGGGTGGCTGCGCCGGGCCGGGGTCGGCCCCGGCGATCGGGTCGCGGCCTACCTGCCCAACACCGAGCATGCGGTCGTCGCCTGCCTGGCCACCGCGGCCGTGGGTGCGGTCTGGGCCTGCTGCTCGCCGGACTTCGGGGCCGAGGGCACCGTCGGGCGGCTGGCTCAGTTGGAGCCGACCCTGCTGATCGCGGTCGACGGTTATCACTGGAACGGCAAGGACGTCGACCGGCGCGATGTCGTGGCCAAGCTGCGGGCGAGCCTGCCGACACTGCGCCACACGGTCCACGTCCCGTACGTCTTCGACGAACCCGGCCCGGCCGACTCGGTGCCCTGGGACGACGTCGTGGCACGCGACGCCGAGCCGCACTTCGAGCAGGTCGACTTCTCGCACCCGCTCTGGGTCCTGTTCACCTCCGGCACCACGGGCCTTCCCAAGGGCTTGGTGCACGGGCACGGCGGAATCGTGCTGGAGAACCTGAAGTGGGCCGGGCTCTATGCCGGGCTGCGGCCCGGCGAGCGGTGCTTCAGCTACACCTCCACCGGCTGGGTCCTGTGGAACATGCTGATCAGTGGGCTCAGCCGCGGCGCGACGATCGTCTGCTACGAGGGCAGCCCAGCCTGGGGAAGTGACAACAGCCCCGACCTGGGCGCGGTCTGGGAGGTGGCCGCGCGGACCCGGGCCGACCTCATGTTCCTCGGCGCGGCATTGGTGACCGCGACCCAGAACGCCGGTGTCGTCCCGCGCGACCGTTACGACCTGTCGCGCCTGCGGACGTTGATGGTCAGCGGTTCGGCGTTGCCCACCGACGGCTACCGGTTCGTGCGCGAATCGATCTCGCCGAGCCTGCGGATGGACTCGACCAGCGGCGGCACCGACGTGTGCACCGGGTTCGTCGGCGGCAACGACCTGCTCGAGGTCCGGGTCGGGGAGATCTCCGGGGCACTGGCCGGCGACGCCGTCGCGGCCTGGGACGACAACGGGAAACCCGTCGTGGACCAGGTCGGTGAGCTCGTGGTGACCCGCCCGATGCCGTCGATGCCGTTGTACCTGTGGAACGACCCGGACGGCGTGCGCTACCGGGAGTCCTATTTCGACACCTGGCCGGGCATCTGGCGCCACGGCGACTGGGTGACCGAGACCGGGCACGGCTCGTTCGTGATCCACGGCCGGTCCGACGCGACGCTGAACCGGGCGGGCGTGCGGCTGGGCAGCAGCGACTTCTACGACGTGGTCGACTCCATGCCCGAGGTGGCCGACTCGTTGGTGGTCGGCGTCGACCTGCCCGGCGGCGGCTACTGGCTCGGGCTGTTCGTGGTGCCCGCGGCCGGGACCGTCGTCGACGACGACCTGCGCGGTCGGATCAGCGCGCTGCTGCGCAGCAAACTGACGCCACGTCATATCCCAGACGAGATCGTCGCCGCGCCCGGGGTCCCGCACACCCTGACCGGAAAACGCCTTGAGGTGCCGGTGAAGAAGCTCATCACCGGAGTGCCGGTCGAGCGGGCGGCGAACATCGCGGCGGTGGACAGCCCGGAAACCCTGCTCTGGTACGCGGATTTCGCATCGAAACGATTCGGCGCAGCTGCCCGACACGAGGAGCGCACGGCATGAGTGGACGACTGGCCGGCCGCAACGCGGTCATCACCGGCGGCGGTTCGGGCATCGGCCGCGCCGCAGCGTTGCGTTTCGCCGCCGAGGGTGCCGCAATCGCCGCCCTGGACCTGAACCTGGAAGCGGCCGCCGAGACCGCCGCACTGGTGGAGAAGGCCGGTGGTCGGGCACTCGCCTTCGAGGCCGACGTGTCGAACGCGGCCGCGGTCGACGCGGCGATCGACGGGGCGGCCGCCGAACTCGGCTCGTTGGACGTGCTTTTCAACAACGCCGGGATCTTCAGCCGCGGCTCGGTCGCGGTCGCCGAGGAGGGCGACTGGGACCGCTGCTTCGCCGTCAACGTCAAGGGTGTGTTCCTGTGCTCGCGGGCCGCGCTGCGACACATGACGCCGGCCGACGGCGCGACCGCGTCCATCGTCAACACCGCCTCGGTCGCGGGCTTGGTGTCGGTTGAGAACGTCGCCGCGTACTGCGCCGCCAAGGGCGCGGTGATCGCGCTGACGCGGTCGATGGCCAACGACCTGGCGCCGCTGCGGGTGCGGGTGAACGCGATCTGCCCGGGCACCGTGCTGACGCCACTGATCGAGAGCCTGGTCGCGATCCGCGGCGGTGGCGACTACGACAAGGGCATGTCGATGACGTTGGAGAAGTACCCGATCGGCCGCCTCGGGAAGGTCGAGGACATCGCGAACCTCGCGCTGTACCTGGCCTCGGAGGAAGCGTCGTTCGTGACCGGGTCGATCATCACCGCGGACGGCGGGATGACCTCACGCTGAGCCGAATCGGCTGCGCAGCCAGGCGATCGACTCGTCCATCGCGGCCCGGCCGAGCTTGAGGATGCCGAAGAAGTTCCAGAAGCCGTGGATGGCGCCCTCGTAGCGGGTGAGGGTGGTGTCGACGCCGGCATTGCGAAGCTCCGCGGCGTAGAACTGCCCGTCGTCGTCGAGCGGGTCGAACTCGGCGGTGATCACCAGCGCCGGCGGCAGCCCGGACAGGTTCTGCGCGAACCCCGGTGAGGCGTCGACCAGCGCCGCGTTCGCCATGTCGTCGCCGAAGTAGTGGTTCATGAACCACTCCATGTCCTTGACCTCGAGGAAGTAGCCCTCGGCGTTGGCCAGCATCGACGCGGTCGGGTCGCCGGACAGGCGGACGGCCGGGTAGACGAGCATCTGGCCGACCAGCGCCGGGCCGCCACGGTCGCGCAGTCGCTGCGCCACGACCGCTGAGAGGTTGCCGCCCGCGCTCTCGCCACCGACCGCCAGCCGCGCCGCGTCGATGTTCAACTCGGCCGCGTTCTGCGCGGTCCAGCGCACCGCGGCCTCGCAGTCATCAGGCGCGGCCGGGTATGCGTGCTCGGGCGCCAGTCGGTAGTCGACCGCGACGACCACGCACCCGGCACCGGCGGCGAGCTCCCGGCAGACCCCGTCGTGGGTCTTGAGGTCGCCGAGCACGAAGCCGCCGCCGTGGAAGAAGCACAACGCGGGGAACGGCCCGGCGCCGGTCGGGGTGTAGATCCGGACCGGGACCTCACCGCCGGGACCGGGGATGCGCCGGTCCTCCGCACCGGCGATCGTTGCGGTGCTCCGGCCACCCATCGTGCACAACATCGCGAGGGCAGCTCGTGCTTGCTCGACGGTCTGCTCGTGGATGGGCTTGCCACCCATCGCCTTGGCCTGGGCCAGCACTCCGGCGATCTGCGCGTCCAGCGGCATGGTCGTTCCCTCTCCCGGATCGGATGCCGCGAGGGTACCGGCGCTGACAAGCGCACCAGCGACGTGGCTCAGCGCAGGTGCAGTGCGGTCTGGACTTCCCAGTGCCTGTTGCGTCCGGGTTTTCGCTGCGAGTCGATCCAGGGTGGTGGGATCAAGTCCGGCCGGCCGTCGGCGGCCATCACGATCTGCCAGCCCTGGTGGTGAATGGTGTCGTGGTGGTGACTGCAGAGCAGCGCCAGATTCTCAAGATCTGTCGGTCCGT